>MWBK01000155.1 GCA_002069025.1 Bacteroidetes bacterium ADurb.Bin302
TAACAAATGCGACTCTTCGTATTGTTATCCTGAAAAATCTATATTATTGCGCCGTAAGGCGCGTAAGTCTAACATACGCTTAACCTGGGAAGCGGAATTGGCGCAGGTTGTGCCGAGCGAAGCGACAGCACAACCTGTGACAAACCGCTGACTCAGGTTGAAGCGATTGTTAGGTGATTTTTCCTATTTCTCTTCTACTTTATAAGAAAATCCTTCAACTCTCTTAATATTTAATTGATGATACATTTCATTCAAGTATTTACATAACCCATCAATATCTCTACTTTTTGAGTATACATTTAAATACTCTTGATTCATTTTATCATAATCGTCTGGAGACAAACTAAACCCGTAAAGACTTAAATCGGTTCTATGTCTTACAAAATCTACATAATATTCATCAACCTTTTTATAAAATCTTTGATCAAGTAAAAAATCATCAATTAAAATCTTACTGCTACTTCATCAATAAAGTCTATTTCATCTTCTGACAGAGAAAAAACCCAGGTAGCCTTCTTTCGTATAAATGCATGAAGTGTTTCATGTAAGAATGTGAAGTACATCTGTTTTCTACCAATTACATAATCTTTATCCTCTATTTCTACATTAAACTCTTCTTCCAAATGTTTTAGCAGATGATACAAATCATCAAGAGGAGGAAATACTTTTTCTATAATGAATTTATCTTTGCCATTTTGTTCTCCCGCGTGATTACTATTGATCAATAATGGGATTCTTCTATGCGCCCGAAGGGTCCACCTAACATTTGCTTAACCTGCAATTCCGGCCCGAAGGGCTTGGCGTGAAAATTGCTGAGCGAAGCGATGAGCAATTTTCATGACAACAGGAATTGACAGGTTGAAGCAGTTGTTAGGTGAATTCCTAATTACCACTAATAATTTTTTCTTTGCATTTAATATACTCATCTTCAGATAAAATACCCTTTTGACGCAGATCAGATATTTTTAATAGTTCATCACTTAGATTTGTTGTATTCTCAATTACTTTTTGCATTTGAGTAGTTTTGTGTTCTTCAACATTTTTTATAAGTACTGATAAAAGACCATACCAGTGTTCTGCTTTTTGTATTGCATCTTTATAAAAATAAGAATCTTTTTGCATTTCAATAGATATAAAATCAATATCAAATGTAGGTTGTTGAACATCATTAATAATGATATGTAATGCAACTTTATTGACTTTTGTTTCTGAACTTGTTTTACCAGATAATCCACCAATAATTGCTCCTACCCCACCTAATGCAATGCCTCCGACTAATGCCCCGCCAATTTGGCTACCGCGGTCTGTTTTAGTTATTGTTTTACCATTTTCGATTATTTCGATTGAAATTATTTCTTTGGCAGAGATAATTTTGTGCCTCATTGATTCACCCGAGAAATCAATTAAGCAAAGCAGTTTTCTGTTCTCATCAAATGCAATGCTCCTTTTAGCGTCTTGACTTGAGATCATTTGGTTCATTGTAAAGTTATCAAGTTTTGATAACATCATTTCTATAGTATTCTTCTTCTCTTTAATCTGTTGTGCTCCGCCAATGCCGATAAGAATAAATACAAAAAAAACAATACCAATAATTACTAAATATTCCATTTCTCAACTCCTTATTGTGTTCTTTTTAATTATTCTAGCACCATATTGCATAAAGTTGAAAAGCAAATCCAATAAACAAACAGAAAAGAGCAAAAAATGAAAGAATCTTATATAGTATTTTTTGTTTTTTTGTTTTATCTTCTATTTCTTTTACGGATTTTCCGTTCTCTAGAATAGTATTCGTTTCAGCTGTAAGTCCAACTCCTTCATCGAAATTTGGTTGCGGAAATCCGAAAAAAAATATTAGAAAAACACCAAACATATTTAATGCTAAACCAATTGAACTGTAATATTGCATTGTTTATTCTCCTCTGCCCGAAGGGTCCACCTAACATTTGCTTAACCTGCGAGGCGTACATTGGCGCAAAACTTGCTGAGCGAAGCGACTAGCAAGTTTTGTGACAATAGCCGAGTCAGGTTGAAGCAGTTGTTCGATGTCTTTAATATCTTAATACTCAACAATATTTGATACAGTTAACGACTTTACTTTTTTTCCAGCTGTAGACATATAAAACATTGTATCAAGAAAACTATTTGGTTGTATGCCTAAAACTGATGCATATTCCTGATATTCACTAGAGTCATTAGCAATTATCTTAAAAAATACTCGAACAGAAATAGCGACTGGGTTGGTATTTGTAACTTTATAATTGATAGTTGTAGAACCATATATGTTTGTTTCCAAATATTGATTCTCTAATTCTTGAATATCAATAGCTAATTTATTATTTACTTCACTCACACCTTGACTATAAGCACTTCCTGTAATTGCTCCAACATTATATAAATCTTGCCAAGATTTTATTTCTGAAGATGCTCGCTTTTCAAGTTGCGTTTTCTCTGTATAAAAAGCTGGAGGAAGGGTATAACTTTGAGATGCATTTGTAATTTGAACTGTAACTAATGAAATATCTGGCTCTGGCTCGCATCTCGATATAGTAAATTCATATACCTTAAGATCACCATTTTCTGCATTAACAGTAATTGATCCTGAATAATTATTGCCAACCACTAATCCAGATTTTACAACAGGACCACTAACTACGGCCAAAGGACTTTCAGCAATTCCCGTAATCGTAATATCAGTAATATTATTAGGAACTGTAATAGAATAATTTGTTGTATCAGGTGAAAAAACAGGAGAAATTATACCATTACTTAATTCTACTGTAGCTAAATTATTGTTGTTGCTTTTTGGATTAACATTAATTGTAAATCTGTATGCTTTTATATCACCATTTTCTGCAGTAACAGTAATTGATCCTGAATAACTATTGCCAGCCACTAATCCAGATTTTACAACAGGACCACTAACTACGGCCAAAGGGCTTTCAGCAATTCCCGTAATTGTAATATCAGTAATATTACTAGGAACTGTAATAGAATAATTTGTTGTATCAGGTGAAAAAACAGGAGAAATTATACCATTACTTAATTCTACTGTAGCTAAATTATTGTTGTTGCTTTTTGGATTAACATTAATTGTAAATCTGTATGCTTTTATATCACCATTTTCTGCAGTAACAGTAATTGATCCTGAATAACTATTGCCAGCCACTAATCCAGATTTTACAACAGGACCACTAACTACGGCCAAAGGGCTTTCAGCAATTCCCGTAATTGTAATATCAGTAATATTACTAGGAACTGTAATAGAATAATTTGTTGTATCAGGTGAAAAAAAAGGAGAAATTGTCCCACTACTTAATTCTACAGTCGCTAAGTTATTGTTACTACTTTTATCTGTTTCAGATACAGGATTATTGCATCCAATAAAAGTAATAACGAATAGGACACTGATCAAACCACAACATTTCTTCATTGTTATCTCCTATATAATAAAGTCACAATTACATATCATATTAATTATTTCAACTCGACTATTATTGAAACTATTATAACTACTTTGCTCAATTTGATAAAACCATTTTAATATATTTCCTATTTCTAAATCATACATGTCTCTCTTTATATATTCTCCTTTCCGCGCGCGCAGCGTCCATCGAACATTTGCTTAACCTGTGGTTTCGTGCCCGTAGGGCTTGGCACATTTTGTGCGTTAGGAGCGTAGCGACAGCAC
>MWBK01000156.1 GCA_002069025.1 Bacteroidetes bacterium ADurb.Bin302
CGCATCACGAGTGCAAAAACACGCGCCACCGCGACTCGGCACCAACGCCACATACCGCCGAACGTTAGCAGCAAGTGTAAAACAGAAACCAGCATTCTAAATAAAATCTTTAGACCCTGAGATATGAATTGGAATATTTTTGATTTGAAATATGATAAACGAGAACAATGGGCATTTGAAGAAATGTCTTATTTGCTTTTTTGTGCTGAGTTGAATAATAGAATTGGATTATTCCGATACAAAAATCAAACAGGAATTGAGACAGAACCATTGGATAAGGATGGGAAAATTTATGGATTTCAAGCTAAATATTACACCGTTCCTATTTCTGGGAAAAAATCAGAGTTAATTACATCAATTAAGAAAGCTAAAAGAGAAAATCCAAAATTAGATACAATTCTATTCTATCTAAACAAGGAGTTTTCAGAAAGCAAAAAAAAGGGACAAAAGAAACCACAATATCAAATTGATATAGAATCAGAAGCTAAAAAGTTGAAAGTTGACATTGCTTGGCGAGTTCCAAGTCATTTCGAGCTTCAACTTTCTTTGCCTGAAAACAAATATATACAAGATATATTTTTTAGTCTTGAACCAAACGAAGGAGATTTACTTGATGAAATTGTCAATCATAACGAAAATATACTTCAAGCGATTCAGACAGAAATACACTTCGGTGAAAAACAGATAAAAATTGACCGAAATAAACTTGTTAAAGGAATTGCAGAGGCTTCTCAAAAAAGACAAAATATAATAATATCAGGAGAAGGTGGATGCGGAAAAACAGCAATTTTCAAAGAGTTTTATAATCTTAATTATAAAAAGATTCCAATCTGTATTTTTAAAGCAACTGAACTCAATGCCAATCATGTCAATGATTTGTTTCAATTTGACCACAAGTTCTCTTTTTCCCAATTCGTTACTACATATCGAAATGAACCAACTAAAATATTCGTAATTGACTCTGCTGAAAAACTAGCCGAGATAACTAATAATGATATTTTAAATGTATTAATACAAAAGCTTAAAGAGGCAGGATGGAGTATTATTTTTACAACTCGCTATTCTTATCTTAATGACTTGACATTTCACATTAAAGAGAATTTCCAATTATCATATATAGTAAAAGATATTCCTTTAATAAGTATTGATGAACTAAAATCATTATCAGAAGAATTTGATTTCACGCTACCCGAAAATCATAAATTTTCAGAAAGATTGCGAAATCTATTTTATCTAGGTGAATACATTCAGTTCTATTCGAATATTGACAAAAAAGGTGATTTTAGAAGTTTCGTTGATTTACTGTGGAAAAAGAGAATTCAAAATAATCTTATCCAAAAAGATAATTTACATATTGAGCGAGAAAGGTGCATAATTAGTATAGCAGAAAGAAGATGTGAAACAGGGCGTTTTTATATAAATGCAGCATCTTTACCTCAAGCTGCATTATTCCAATTAAAACAAGATGAAATTTTAGGTTACGATGAGACTCATGATGGATATTTCATAACCCATGATATATATGAAGAATGGACTTTGAATAAAATTGTTTCTCGTAATTACGCCAATTATTCAAATACAGAACAATTCTTTGAGGAACTGGGAAACTCTTTACCAAAACGGAGAGCATTCCGTTTATGGTTGTCTGACCAACTTTCTGATAATAGCAAAGAAATAGAAAGATTTATTCAGGAAGCATTTAAAAATTCTGCAATTATTCAATTCTGGAAAGATGAGTTACTAATCTCAGTATTACTATCCGAATATTCTGAGACATTCTTTAATTTTTTTGAGAGTGATATTATCGCTGATGATTTCAAAATATTAAAAAGGATTTTGTTTCTATTGAGAATAGCTTGTACCGATATTTCTGCCTTTGAAAACATTGACATTATTAAACCGAAAGGAAAAGGCTGGAGGGGAGTAATTGCGCTTATTTTCAAATATAAATCTGAATTTTTCGATAAAAACCTTAATCTAGTTTTACCTCTTTTAACAGAATGGTGCAACTTTACTAAAAAAGGAGCAACGACACGATTTTCTGGTTTATTAGCTTTGAGTACAATACAAAAAACTGAAACCGAGAAAGATTTTTACATTCATGGCGATGCAGAAGAAAATATTCTAACCGTAGTTTTTAATGCAGCCAATGAAATTAAGCCTGAATTAATTGAAATCTTTGATAAAGTTTTAACTAATAAATGGACAATGCACAATAACCCTTACGAAGGGCTTTGTTCAAAAATATTGGAGAAACCATACATCGCGACAGTTCTAATCAATACATTACCATTACATGTAATTCAGTTGTGTGGTTTGTTCTGGCAAAAGCAAGAATGCAAACCAGATAGGTTTGGGTTTGGGTATGATAGAGATACTATGGAAAGCCGTTATGGATTAACTGATAAACACAAGTTTGATTATTTTCCTGCTAGTGCGAATCAAACACCGATAAAATGGTTATTACAAATAGCTTTCCATGAAACACTAGATTTTATAATTGATTTTACAAATAATTCTGTTGAAAAATATAGCCAATCCGACTATGGTAAAGAGGATGTAATAGAAATTACATTATATCTTCAAAACAAAGAAGTAAGACAATATTTAAGCTGGGCAATTTGGAGTATGTATCGAGGAGGTGGCAGCCCTGTTGTACCTTATTTGCTGCAATCTATCCATATGGCTTTAGAAAAGACTCTTTTGGAATTCTCTGAAGTTTTAAAACCAGAAGTAACTGAACAAATATTAATTAAAATTTTAGAAAAATCGGAGTCTGCATCAATGTCTGCAATAGTTTGCAGTATAGTTTTAGCTCATCCAAACAAGTTCTATAATGTAGCATTGATTCTATCCAAAACAATTGAATTCTTCCATATGGATTCAATAAGAGGCTCAAATGAATTTCATACAAAATCTAGCTACTCAATTGGTTATGGTCTAAATAAGATAAAAGATATTCTTTACACAGATGAGAGGATAAAAACTTGCGATGATAAACATCGAAATTCAAATTTAGAATCTTTGTTCTTAAATTATCAATTCTTTGGCGTGAATGGATTCACGGAAGAACAGAATGCTAAATTCATTGAAAAACTCTATGAAATCATTGACTACCATAAGTCTACTAATCTAGTAAAAGATAAATCTGGAGAAAAATCTTGGGGTATTTTGTTGTCAAGAATGGATAGAAGAAATCTAAAGCCTAAAATCTCAAAACAAGATGATAAAAATTTTATTGTAGAATTTAGCCCCAAAGAACTTTCGCCTGAATTAAAAGAACAGAGCGAACAAGCTCTTGAACATATTCAAGAAACCTTTAAGTACTCATCTTTAAGAACATGGTCTGATTTTTTGATTGGTGGGAGAAATGAAAATAAGACTCAAAAACACGAAGAATACAATAACAATCCTCTTCTGGTACTTTCTGAAACTAAACAACTTGTCAAAGAGCTAAAATCAGGAAGGAGTGCAAATGGAATATTTGATTATTCCATACCTGGATTTGCCTGTTCAAAATTAATGATTGAACACAAAGACATACTTACAAAAGATGACAGAACATTTTGCAAAGACATAATTATTTCAAATGTTTCTCGCCTTTTCACAGACGATTACGACTATCAAATAAGTGACGGAGTTGAAGCCTCGGTACGTGCTATCCCTTCATTAATTAGCGAATATCCTGATGAAAAGGAGAGTTTTTTATCAATAATGATTTTGACATTATTAGATGAAACACCTATTGGTCAGTACAAAAGAGTATGTGATTACGCTATTGAGTCAGTTCATGAATCAAAACTATGGGAACATAATCAAAAAGACGCTCAATCAATATTGTTTGGCTATATAAAACTCAAGCCCTTGTATAAGGCAATTATTGAAGAAAAAAGGAAAGAAAAGAGAAATTGGGGAAGAATTCCTAAAAGTTCAATATTTGAAGAACTTGATAAAATAACTAATGATTTTACTTTAGAATCAATATCATTTGACATAAATGACATTGATTCATTTGATATTCATGATTATGAAATAATTTATCAGTTAATTCCTTCAGATACAAACAATAGAATACATTTAGATATCTTCAGAAAGTCTTTGCCCATGTTAGCTTCACTGCTTATGAAAGAAAGAAGAGACTACAAAGAAGAATCCGGAGATGATTCACATATATACTTATTACGTATTCACATTTTCAGAAGATTTGCTTACTTCATTCTGCAAAGAGAATTAACTGACATAGAAGAATTT
>MWBK01000157.1 GCA_002069025.1 Bacteroidetes bacterium ADurb.Bin302
ATCCGAATAATTTTGTTTTCATAATTCTTTGTTTTATTATTCTTATAAACATTCGTAAATTACGCGTTAGCGGTAATTACCCAAACGCATAAGTCGCCTTATTTTTTTCCTCTTCTAATAAGCGTATTGCATTTAAATATTCAATCTCAGTTAACTGCTGTTTGTCAAAATAAGGCTTTACTTCAATAACCTTTTTAGTTCCGAAATAATCTACAATTTCAATCCGAATGTAACTACCGCTAACATCGGTTTTGCGTAATGCCTGCTTTTGTACTTGTTTTGAACTTTCGTTTTTCATATCAACTTTTGTAATTTAATGAGCATTAGGTTTTTCAATTACGGCACTAACGCAAAGCCGTTTAACGTTGGCAGCAATAACTACCGAAACTTCCTAAGTATATGAGATATGGTTGGCTTTGTCATTTCATCTGAAAAGTCTTGAATTGTATTCATATTCCTTTTATCAATTATCAGATAAATATGATTCATTCCAATATGGATTATTGCACCACTCCAATATGTTTTATACGATGGCAGAAATGAATACAAATCCCTCTTTAAAGACCTGAAAGGGTGTCGTAATCTAACACTCCATTTTGTCTTATGCCTACATTGTTTGTAAATGCTTCCAATTGTAATTTTTACCTTTCCTATTTTCATTTTTAAACCGTTACTGCTGCCAACAATATATTGCCAATAGTGGGGCAGACGTGCCACAATTGAGCATTGGTACTACTATTTAACCTTGTGCGATGGTTGGGCAGTAGTGCCTTGAAATCCCCACCATCGGCAATATTTGGACGTTAGGCGAAATGTTCAGACGACATTTCCTCAATAATATAATATTGACCCCATTTAGATTTTGCAAACTCCTCAGCGTGGTCTTTATACCTGAATATGGCAGATAGTCTGTTTTGACCTATATCTAATCTTTCGGCATCTGGATAAACAGCATAAACACTTCGCATAACAGCAGATTGCTCTTTTCTTAAGCTCTTTAGCTCGCACAACACCATGTCTATCGCCATTCCGATCTTAGTCGGCGACTGCATCTCGATGTCAGCTCCTTTCCTCCACGAATTGTGAAGTTCGAGCACCGTTATTGCTTCATCTATTGTCATAATTTATTAATATTATAAAAGTTATCTATTTCGTCAAACAATGTACAAACATTTTTGCACACGCTTTACTTTTTAAAAAATTCTTTTATCGCATTGGCGAAGTCGTCGAAGTTGTTACATGTAATTCCGCTTTCTCCGAGAAATTCAAGCCAGAATTTTTGTTCCTTTGAAATTATTCCGCCTGACGGCTTCTTAAATTCGACAAACAAACACTTTCCTCCTTTGCCGATAAACAACCGATCAGGTATGCCTTCCTGTCCTTCAAGCTTCACCGCAGCAATTCCGTGACTGCGTGCATAATCGCAGCAACGCTGCTCCAATTCGTATTCGTCTCTTTTCATTTCAGAATAATAAAATACGTTCTATCTTTGAAAACGGACAAACAATAAATGTATTACCATCGCTAAAATTTTGCTGAAGATATACATCACATTTTTCTGTAAACGGTTCGTAAGGTATTATTACATCAAACAAATCTTTTGTTAAACAAAATGCTCCACCTATTAATTTATTTTCATTATCAAGATATGCTTGACAAGTATAATGAGGATAAAATACATTTGAAGCGTATATCTGTCTTTTGCGTTTACTATATTCTGTTTCAGATCCTGTATATCGTGAATATCTAATTGTAAACGTACCCCAATTCTTAGCACTATGTTGCTGTACTCTCAAAGCAACACCAGCAACATTGTTATCCATTTTCAATATGCCATCAATACCTGAATACCTATCAAGTAATTGAGCCACTACTTCTTTTAAGTGTTCTGTATGTATTACTTCAGCATTATTTTTCAAATGTGAATTTAGAATCGGTATAATTATATTACCAAATTCTGCAGCAACTCCAAAATCGTTGTCAAAATCTCCATTATATGACATAACACCCCCTTCTTTTTGCAATATTAACAACATCAATATCAATATCACATCCATAAGCCGATCGATTTAGTTCACTTGCTTTAAGAATAAAAGTACCGCATCCTGCGAACGGATCAATAATTTTGTCTCCTTCTTTTGTCGTATGGTTTATTAATCTTTCTGCAAGCACATCAGGCTTCTGCCATTTGTAAAATCTGTCTCCCAACCTACCATCAGGTGCATTAATATCCTGAACCGAGAACATTTCATTTGTTATTCTGTTATCTAACGGATTAGACGTCTCTTTGTATAGATGTAGAATAAGTTGATAGTTGAGGTTATATTTCATTCTCGGCGTTTGTCCTAAAGTATTTCTGTACGTCCAAACAAGAGGATTATCAACGATCCATTCAGTCTTTAGAAGATAATCTAAATAAGTGTATATTTCAATAGGATAAGCACCGATGCAAATAAACGCCCTGCCTGTATCTTTAACTTTACCAAGCGCATCATACAGCCACGTATCCAAAAATTCAGGCAAGTTTTTAACGTCGGTTGAGTATGGAGGATCAGTAATTAGTAGATCGACCGACTTACTTTCAAAACGACTTAAAAAGCAGATTAGCATTCGTATAAGTGTAGATACCTTGGACTATTTTAAAAAATTAGCAGAGGAAACGGGAGTACCTTATCAGAATCTAATAGATTCATATTTAGCAGATTGTGCAAATAAGCATAGGAAACTTCAGATGAAATGGGGGTAAAGAGCTTTTTCTATGGCGCTCAGATAAATACCTCCGTTTTTCTCAGATAAATTCCCCCTGAAAAAATTTACATTTAAAGTTAATTTAAAAGAATAGTTGCATTAAAACGTTGAAGACAGGATTTTTCTGCAAATACTTAAATTGCGGAGTCCTGTCTATGAAACGAATCTGTGCACACTGTAAAAGTCACTTCAGACCCAGTAAATACCACCGGCACCAGCATTACTGCAATAAAGAAGAATGCCAGAAAGCCAGAAAAGCATTATGGCAGAAGGATAAAATACAAAAAGATCCATCCTATAAAGCAAACCAGAAAGATGCAACAATCTGCTGGCTGAATAAAAATCCATCTTATTATAGCGAATACCGTAAAAATCACAGGGAATATACCGCTAAAAATCGTAAAAAAAGCAGGAAACGCTATAAAAAGAACCTGAAGTATCACGCCAGAATTAGCCCCGATCTGAAACCTAAAGAGGATTTTGCAAAGATGGACTTAGCTTCTTTGCAACTACCTGTAAAATCAGGGAGATAAAAACTTATGCCCTTTGGAGTAGAGGACTTTGCAAAGATGGACGCGGCTATTGTGCAAATAATTGTAATTGAAGAAGTTACAAAAAATGAGGAATTTTTGCAAATATAGGACTTAGCTTTTTTAAACCGGAACAGCATTAATTTTAACCTGTTAAATTAAAACCAATAATCAGGATTGATACCATGCTGTTACTGGAAATGAAAACACTTGACACCAGACTTGAACATACCCGCACCAGGAATGCCGCTGCAGAACGGAAATTGCTGACATCCATAACGGAACGCGATATTCTCGATCCAATCCAGGTAGTCTCCAGTGAAAAGGATGATACTCATGTTATACTCGACGGTTTTAAGCGTTATCGTTGCGCGTTGAAACTAAAGATGGGAACCATTCCGGCTGTAGTAATTGCAAATAGTGAAGTAGAGGGTATCTTTACCTTTATAAGAAGGCATCAACATCAAACAGGTCTGAATATTCTGGATCAGGCCGCATTAGTTGAAGAACTTCACACCAGATATCATTTGAGTATTTATGATATAGCAAAAAAGCTGGATCGCGCACCATCCTGGGTT
>MWBK01000158.1 GCA_002069025.1 Bacteroidetes bacterium ADurb.Bin302
CCTTTTTCTGTATTGAGCAATACCAGAGATACACCTTTGTTGTCATCAAAGTGCGGCTTGCAGTTTTCGATGCCCCAAAAATCAGCAATTGTAACATCAGACAAACGTTTAAAGTTTGTAAATGGACAAACATGGCAGGATGGTCGTAATGCTAAATGTTGATAAAAAATACTGTTAAAAACATCAACTATTGGCGTATTAAAAATTATAGAACCGTCTGCGAACGTTGCGGAGAGCGTGCTGTTATGCCAACCGGTTCGTTTATCGCGAAAATTATAATCTACTAGATTACCCTTTTTTCTTTTAAGTAAACCAACATAATCTTTCCATACTAATGGGCTTGGTGTACCATGACAAACAAGATCACATAAGATCAACTTGGCGTAATTCTTTTTCCCCAAAAAAGCCCCTAGCCCGGCTATTTGACATGGTGTGCCCGTAAACAAAACAACCCTATCTTCTTCCAGTTCTTTTTTCACATCAAGAAATGTATTTCCTAAATCACTTTGTACATACTTGGATCCTCTGAATTTGTTTCTTTCAATCGCACTTTCAGCTTTTTGATGAATGACTCTAAAATTATCATCAAACGCCGCACCATAAATCATCCCTTTATTACCTATGATATAATCTGAGATTGCTGTAAATATGCCCCCGGATGAACTGGAGTATCTAATCTGTTCATTCTTATGTTTCACTGCATATACGATCGGCGGCTGTATCAGCGCATCAATTTCCTGCTTATTTTGAAATGGACAAATTTTCGAACACATACCGCAATCATTACAACGACCGCTATTGACTTCAGGGTAGTAAAACCCTTCCATATCTGGCGTCATTATAATTGCCTGACTTGAGCATGTTTGCATACAGGCGGTGCAACCACTGCACATTGCTTTGTCTTTAATAATTACCAAAAATAAACCTCGTTATTTTGTAAACACGACAGCAAGCCGCCTCATGGCAGCAGTCAAAACGGCCTTATCGCAAATAAAATTAATTGCCACAACAACTGCACAAACATACGCTCCGACAAATAAGGCATATTTTATCCATTGCGCGTAGTTCGCAACATCAATGTTTATAAAGATGAACGGTATTTGCGTCATGCCAAAACAAGCAAATATGACAACAATTCTGAAGAACGAAAGTTTCACGTTTAATTTTGTTACGTGCTTGGGTATAAAAAAAAGCAAATCAATGTCTCTATAGATTGAAGAAAAAATTACAGCCATTATAATACCGGCCAAGCCCCAATACTGAACCAAGATAACACCGCCAATAACCGCAATGAGACCTTGAATGGAAGTTTGTATTCTGGTTTCCTTAAATAAACCGGCAGAAAGCACCAATGTGCCTTGAGGTGTTTTGATATGGTGCAATAAGCCGCTTAAAATAAATAAAGCCCCGATAACGGGCACATCATAATTTGCGTCCGTCACCCCTTTCGTGTATAGCTTTATAAACGGCATAATTAGTATCATAGCACAAGAGTAAACCCATGTAATCAGCATGTAATAGACGAGTTCAAATTCCTGATATGCTTTTTGTAAAGTACTTAGTTCGCCCTTAGCAATGACGTCACCAAAAGATGCAAAAAGGCCGCTGATGGCTACTGAAAAGATGCCGGCAATGCCGCCTAACACAATGTTATATATGGCATAAATGCTTACCTCTTTCAGTGTTGTAAAGATTGTTGCGATTATAATCGGCGCACCAGAATGCACACCCCCTAATATCTGCAGATAGAAGGCATCCCAGCGCTTATTTAGAGCAACATTATCAGGCGCAGTATGATAATCAACGTTTTTATAGGTATATTTGACATAAAAGCATAAAATAATGGAACGTAAAAAAACGGCACATAGGGCAGCCGTTCTTAAAACGACTATGTTAACTCTTTGCTCGGCAAGGATAACTATAATTATAGTGCTTAATACAATTGAGCAAATGCTTGCAATGGATAAGACATATATTTTTTGGTCGGCTGTCAGTAGCACACGATATTTAGACATCGTAAAGAACTCAAGCGCGCCAGAACAACCTATTACTAATACAAGTACCCCCACTTCAATCAGACCAACCGAATCACTTTTAATGAAAACAGGATATATTATTGCAAGCCCCAAGACCAAAGAAACAAAAAAATAGCCTGTCTGATTATATAAACGGCGGGCGGCTGATAGTATGGCGTTAACGCCATGATTGTTTTTTTCCGCTAAAGGTTTGTATAATGAGCACACCGCTGCACTTGCAAGTCCAGCCTCAACAAGATTAAAATAACCAACAAACTGGGTAACAGATGTGAGCAGCCCATTAATTTCTGAACCATAGCATGTTAACATGTAACGTGGCACAATAAACCCGGCTATCATTGTTACAATTTGCAGTGCGGCTGATGCAATGGAATTATAAAAAAACCGGCCTGTCCTACTCATTCGGTAATTTTTTAATAATATTGTTTAAATATTCCAAGGACTTCTTTCGTTCAGAAGAAAGCGTTTGGTTAACTTGCCGATAATTTATTGGCACACCGATAGATGCATTTTCCCCGTATACGATTTGCCTTTCCCTCAAATCGAACACATCTAGTATATTTTCAAGTCGCGAATTAACGCCGTGCGATTCGGGAAGCATCTCAAGAAAAAAGTCTTTATTAAAATTAATAGCAAATGCAGTACCGTGGAAGGAGTTAGTAACAACATATCTGGCGTTTTGAAATAATCCCAAAAATTCCGCAGGACCTGTTGTTTTTTCGTACATAGCTTTTATCGGCTTTTTCAATGCATAAGATATTATTACAATGGCGCATGCTGTTTGGCGGGACAATTTTTCAACAAACTGCTTCATCGTTGGCGTAAGATGACCAAACGCGTAAATAAGTATATAATTCTTTATTTTATTGTAATTACTGGACAACATTGCCCATTCTTCTTTATCAATTAACATTGTTGGATCTAAAACAACTTGAACATCTCGAGAAGTAAAATTCTGTATTATAGTTTTTCCTTGTGCTTCCCTGACAGATATATGATTAAATTTTTTCAAAAGAAAACCATACTGTGCTGTATATTCAAGCGGGATTGAACTTAATCCAAAACTTGCTGCATAGGAATTTTTCTTGCTTTCATCATCACAGAAATCAAGAAAATAGCTTTTGTCAAAGTCTGTAATTTTATAATTCCATACTTGGTCACTGCCGCAAATAAAACTGTCATATTCGGATGCGTCTATTTTCAATTCATCTATGCTTTTATATGGTCGAGTCAATTCAAGATATTTTGAAGAAAAATCTCTGAATTTTTTAAATTTTTCATTCTGATATCGCGAATAGACGATAAACCTACCTAAGTCTTTCAAGTTACGACAATCTGACAACTTGCTTTCCTTATGCAATCTTTCAAGCCGTGGATTTCTATAATCAATAATATTGCAAATGCATCCCAACTTACTAACTGCTTCTTGAAGTGCATAGGTTTGTAATAATGCACCATAATTTATAGCCCTGTGAAAAGTAATAATACCGATACGTGGTTTTCTTTTTTCATTCTTCATTAAAATCATTCCTCCAACTAGTAGCAGAGTCAGGTGTTAGGCGGAAGAAGGTCATTATCTTAACCATCAATTATCCGCATTCCATATGCAACCTTGTTGAACGTTTTTTCACAAGTTGGGCATTTCAGAGAATCTGGCAATCTCTCACCACACATACAAACATTACCAATGTTCTTTGCTGGGTTGCCGACCATGAGGGCATGGTCGGGGACATCTTTTGTGACGACTGCTCCGGCACCGATGAAGGCATA
>MWBK01000159.1 GCA_002069025.1 Bacteroidetes bacterium ADurb.Bin302
CATTATATAAAATGTTTGTTATTTTATATGAAATACCGCACAATATTGGTGTGATCAATTAACGAAATGCACCCCTTAGGGGCGAACCTACGTGTTCGCCCGTCATTTTAATGATTTGCCCCTACGATGCGAACCGTTTAATCCTAAATAATTTTTGTAGTTGAATTTTGCATCTGGTCAACTTCACCTTCTTTAAACTGTTCAGGATAAAGCACAATAAAACTATTTTCTTGAAAACTTTCTGAGAGTTGAGTTGGTAATTTCTCGAAAGATGTTTGATATGATGGACTCAGTTTTCGAGCAGATATAACAACAAGCAAATCGTTGCTTGTTATAGCAGTCTTTATGGTCATAAACTCATCCCAATTTTCGAAGGGCATAAATTTAGGTTGAATATGATTTTTACGTGCAACTGCTAATGAGGCTATGCTTCGCGTTGTGTTGGCATTACAATAAAATACAATTTCGGCATCAATATGTTCGGAAAGAGTAAACACACGGTCGCACCACTTATTAAATCCGCTTTCTTTTTCGGCATCAGCAGGTACAGTCACAACAACTCTTTTTATCGTACCCATTGGTTGTGTTGATTTAAAAATGCAAATCATGCGGTTAACACCCGAAAGTAATGCATCGGTCATTGAACCGAAGAACGAATCAGAAAACGTTGTTTTACTGTGAAGTCCCATAACAACGTCAGATATATTCTTTTCCTTAACTACATTAGAGATACCGCTTGCAATATTTAAATCGTATCTCGAAATCATTTTAACCTTATTGTCTGTGGCCGCTCCCAGTGACACAGCTTTTTCTAATAATTTTTGACTTTCTATAGCACCTTGTGATTCGTAGTTATTATTGCTCATTACACTTAGTGCATAAATAGGCTGTTTTTCATTCTTGTTTCGAATTAAAACAGCTAGTTCCATCAAACTATTTATAGTGTTAGGATTAGATACCGGTATAAGAATACGATGTTCAGGCTTATAGATGCCTGCAGACTTTTCATTGGAAATGTCGCTTATTGCTATCTTCTTTGATGCTCGTTCTGTAACTATAGAACTAATTATACAAGTAACCAATATCATAATGATGGTTCCATTAAGAATCTCTTCCGACAATAATCTTACTGCTTCGCCACTTGCAGTATAACCAATAACAAAATTGTATGCAATCATCACTGCTGCCAAGGTAGCTGCTGCCTGTGCATTTGTAAGACCAAATATCATTGATTCTTCTGAATTACTCATTTTAAAGGTTTTTCTTGCTGCTTTGGCCGATAAATATTTCGAAAGTGTAGCAATTACCGACATAAGAACTGCTGTAAGTAAAGTAAGATATCCGTCAAACAAGATGCGGAAATTAACAATCATGCCGACACTAATTAGAAAGAATGGAATAAAGATTGCATTACCTACAAAGTCAATTCGATTCATAAGTGGCGATTGTTTAGGAACAAGTCTGTTTAATGTGATACCTGCTAAGAATGCTCCAATAATATATTCGATACCTGCAAGTTTAGCCAAGAATGATGCAAAAAAAACCATTGCCAGTACAAAAATATATTGCACTATATTGTCGGCATATCTTTTAAAGAACCAGCGTGCTATGCGAGGAAATAGATAAAATATAATAAATCCGAAAATTGACAAAGATATGATGAATCGTAACCAAAATATATAATTCATTTCTCCCCTAGCTACTTCCAGTACAATAGCTAAAACCAACAAGGCAAGCACTGTAGTAATAATAGTCCCGCCCACGGCTATATTTACAGACCTATTGCGTGATACACCGAATCTGCTAACAATAGGGTAAGCAAGTAAGGTGTTTGATGCGTACATACTTGCTAAAACTATTGCAGATAGTGCGCAATATTTTATTAGAGTGTTTGAGTCTGAAGCTTCTCCCGAAACCCATGTTATAGGCTCTCCTCCCGACAAATTATTATAGATTAAATACATTAGTACTATGCCGGTTGCTATACCAAGCAGCATTGGAATGATGAAAGTGTACATACCAAACACAATACTTTTGTTTTTATTCTGTTTGAAGTCGTTCATATCTACATCAATACCGGCTAAAAACATAATGTATAATACACCAACTTGTCCAAATAAATGGAAACTACTATCATATGCCAAAACGTTTAAACCATTAGGGCCAAAAAGCGCCCCCGCAAAAATTAAGCCCACAATATGTGGTATCTTGATTTTGTCAAATATGAGCGGAGCAAACAAGATAATCAACAGTATCAACGAAAAGATTAATACCGGATCTGTAAATGGAAGATTCAAGAAATTACTTATTTGTTCCATATTATTAATTGTTATTTGCGGATTTGTCCGTCACCATTAATAAGCCATTTGTAGCTGCATAATTCCGGTAAGGCCATTGGTCCGCGAGCATGTAACTTTTGTGTGCTGATGCCAATCTCTGCGCCCATACCGAATTGCGCACCATCTGTAAAACTTGTGGGAGCATTTACATATACGCATGCAGCGTCAACTTCTTTCTGAAACTTATCTGCCATATTCATATCTTGTGTGATTATGCACTCACTGTGTTTTGACCCATATTTTGATATATGAGCAATTGCAGCATCAATATCTGAAACAGTTTTAATGCCCATGCGATAGTCCTTAAACTCAGTTCCATACGTATTTTCATCAGCTTTTTTAAGTAATTCGATAGGATATCTACTGTTTAAGAAAGTCATGGCTTTATTATCGGCCTCAAGAACTACATTACTTTTAGCAAGAGGAGCGCAAAGAGCAGGAAGATCCGCCAATCTCTTTTCGTTTATAAGCAAACAATCTAAAGCGTTGCATACACTTACGCGACGTGTCTTTGCATTATTAATAATTGCAGCACCCTTTGCAATATCCCCGGTTTCATCGAAATAAGTATGCACAACACCGGCTCCCGTTTCTATAACAGGAACTCTTGAGTTGTCTCTTACAAAGTTAATAAGACCGCTGCCTCCGCGTGGAATAATTAAATCGACATAACCTACTGCATCCATTAATTCGGCTGTTGCTTCACGTCCTGCCGGCATCAAATGGATAGTGTTTATATCTAAATTGTATTCAGATAAGACAGATTGTATCAATTTTACAATTGCACAATTAGAATTATATGCATCTGTGCCCCCCTTTAAAACGCATGCATTTCCACTTTTAAAGCAAAGAGAAAAAACATCAAAACTTACGTTCGGACGAGCTTCATAAATAATGCCAATAACACCGAAAGGCACTGTCTTTTTTGTAAGAGTCAAGCCATTTGCTAAAGTTTTTTCTTCAATTATTTTATTTAAAGGAGATGGTAGTGATGTTACTTTACGTATGTCGGATGCGATATCATTAAGACGTGCCTCATTAAGTTGTAATCTGTCGTACATTGGATTACTTTTATCCATTGCATTTAAGTCAATCTGATTTGCAGATAACAGAACATTCATGTCTACCATTATTTTATCTGCAAGCGTAGAAAGAACATTATTGATAACTGTTTCGGTTACCAAATTAAGTTTTCGTGAAGCAATTAGGGCTGCTTCTTTCCAATTTTGTTCCATAAAGCGTAGTCTTTCGATTTTTGCAAAAATACGATAATTTGGCGGATTTAAGTGCATAAGTGAAGGGTTAAAGGTGAAATAATTTTCTTAAAAGAAGTTTTAAATAATTGACTAAGGCTATCCAAACATACTAAGGGCGGAAAACGATTTATTCTCCGCCCTTTTATATAAATATTACTTACAAACTATTTCTCTATTGGAAGCATTTTGCTTCGGGATTCAAAGAAATACAATTTACTTCAGCATAACCATCTACCCCCCACATATAATATTTTTTTCGTAATTCATCCGATATGTTTTCAACACCACATGAAAGACGATCAATATATAAAGGATATTGATCCCAATCAATGTTCTCCGTTAAATATTTTGAGTCTTGTATGTAGTAATCACCAGAGTAAGAGCATCCATTTGTTATTTTATCAGACAAAGGAACTCCAATCTCTTTTGCATCTTTTCCGACAGACGTAGAACCCACCCATTAGGTAGTTCTTCTTGAGGTAGAAGAATATGCTCTACTGTAGGTTCTGCAAATCCGTATGCATCGCTAAGCAGTTTACCATCGGAAGTGCGAAAAATCTTTATACGATATGGGCGTACAAAATCCATTACTTGCATGCGTTCTCCCGGCTGTATTTCTATAGGTTCAGACCACGCAATAGGTTCTTGTTCGCACCACAGTTGTTCTCCATTGAGCGGCTGATAAAAGCACTGAATGGAAATCGAATAGTTTAAGGTGTTTTTAGCATACGTAGCTACCGAATTACAACACACATTAATTGGATCTCCTCCTTGTTCGTTACAACTTAAACATATAATGGCAATCGCCACACTTAACAAATATTTTATTGATTTCATAATTATTGAAATTAAAATAACCAATATGTTCAGCTAATGAAAAATAGCCAAAGTTTATGTATTATTGGAAGCATTCTGCTTCGGGATTCAAAGCCAATACATATTTATGAGCCCATCCGTCACTTAGGTAGCAGTTCTTCCTATATTCTACGGAGTTTGAACCCTCACAATTAGCACCAATGGGTATTAACATCCAATCTATAGCAGACTTAGCATACTTGCTATCATAATAAATATCTTTTATTGGCAGTACAAAAACAACAGATTTATTTGAATCGGATCCGATATATTTCCCCATTGCACCGTATTCATTATTTAACAATAAACCATCTGAATGTCGATAAATATTAATGTAATCAGGTTCTACATAATCCATTATCAAACTTGTTTCACCAGGTTCAATTGTAATAGGGTCAGACCATGAACTGTTTTTTTCTGCACAACGATTCGCGATATTTTGTTTTATTGGATGGTAAAAGCATTGAACATCTATTGCGTAACTTAAAGTATTTTGCATATAGGTGGCTCTTGCATAATATCCATCTAAATCGATGGTAGTACAAGACATACAAAACATCATCAATGTTAAACAGATAATATTATTTTTTGTATTCATCGGTATATCTCTTTAATTTTTTGTTTATCCATGACTGATAACATTATATCTCCTTCAAAGCATAATTGTCCATTATTTTTTGTGTGAGTCGGTCCTATTACAGAAAAGCCAGTATAGGATTGATACATCATAATAGATTGATAATCAAAATCGCCATACACATAACTATTGCACATTACATAAAATTGATTTTTATACTGAGGTAAAATATTATTCCAGTGAATTGTTATATATTTATCGCGATCAGGACGTTGGTGTTCGTGGATCAGACCTAATACATGCCCAAATTCATGCAATCCGGTTGATATTTGCATATCATTTTTTAGTTGAACAAGAGACCAAGGTACACAACCAAGGGTGGCACTTCCATTTATATATTGGTTATTACAAGTTTTTATACAAATATGCCAGTAGCATCCAATTCCCCATACAAATTGATTCCAGCCACTATTGGGAATTTCTTTAAATCTAAATTTATAATTTACCGCTTCCTCCCATTCGTTCATAGCCTGGCGCAAATTAGTTTTCGTAACTGGCGACAATCCGTTACAAGTGCGATAATGAATTTCTTTTCCCCATTTTGCAAGCATAATACGTGCAGCTCGCATCGTTGTTGTATTCTTGTTCTCTTCAATTCCTTTTAGTACTTGCATTTTTGATATTACGCTGTCACCTTCGTGGTAACTTATCATCATAGATTCGATAGGCTCTAGTCCATCGCTTTTTTGCATCGCTTCGATGACCAAGGGATGTCTATTTAATTCTTGTACAAGGGTGTCATATTGCGCGTTATAAAAAGCATCTTCTTCGCTGTTTTCCTGCGCTGTGCGAAGGGTTGTCGTTTCATTTTTTTGCTCTGTCAATAAATCAATCATCTCCATTTTTTCGTCAGTAGTCATTTCAGCAACCAACAGGTTTGCTGCCCGTAATTTACTATCGGACGATTGCGATAATTCGTGATTCAGCGCGATATCCATATATTTGTTTTGCAATTCGGTAAATGTAGGAGCTTTAAAATTTACCTGCTTTGGTGTTTCAACCGATAAAATAGTTGGGTCGGTTGAGAGGGGCTCTTGGAGGCTGTTCGTGCATCCGGCACAGGCGGTTAAAAAAAGGAATACCGCAAATTTTCTTACTTTTTTGTTCATCATGTTTTGTGTTGTATTTATTAAATTCGGCAGCAAAAGTAATAAAATCTTTTAATGGTGCAAACGTTTTTGGCATAATAATGTTTAATGTGTAGCGGACGATGATTAAATATAGACGTTGCGCGAAACGTCTATACTTGAATTAAAGAAACTAAGCTGCTCTGTCAACAGCCAATTTTAAAGAATAAGGCTATCAATCCAAATACAAGTAGTCGTAATGAATTAATGGGCGTTGACCTTTTTTGCCGATGAGTAAGCGTGCTTTTGTACTATCGTATTGAGCTTTACCAACTCCTAAGATCTGAGAGTCATCTGTTATAATTTTAACGATGTCATTTTTCTCAAAATCACCCTTTATTTCGGTGATTCCTACAAATAAAAGCGATGTGGCTTTGTTGCCTATTAGTGCATCAGCAGCCTTCTTATTTATGTGTATTTCTCCTTTTGCAAAGCTTTCGCTGTGTGCAATCCATTTCTTTACGCCTGAAACAGGTTTAGGATTAGGAGTAAAGCGAGTAGAAATAGTATTGCTGTTTTCTAGTAGTTGAGGCAAAATATTTTCGCGCTTTCCATTTGCAATAATTACGGTGATGCCTTCGTCAGCAACTTTTTGTGCAATATTGGTTTTGGTAAGCATTCCACCTCTTCCGAATGATGATTTTCCGGTTTGAATATATTGAGATAAGTCTTTCCCATTATCTACAATAGGAATTACCTTCGATTTGGGATCATTCGGATTGCCATCAAAAATGCCATCAATATTGCTAAGAATTATTAGAGCTTCCATATTCATCATTGAGGCAATGAGACCTGAAAGTTCATCATTATCAGTAAACATAAGTTCGGTAACTGAAATAGTATCGTTTTCGTTTACTATAGGCACTACATTGTTTTCGAGCATCACAGATATGCAATTTTTCTGTGTGAGGTAGTGTGTTCTGCTGCCAAAACTTTCTTTTGTTGTAAGAACCTGCCCGCAAGCAATGTTGTGTTTAGCAAATAAATCGTAGTAATGATTGATGAGTTTTGCCTGACCTACTGCCGAAAATAATTGTCTGGCTGCAATAGGATCTAATTTCTTTTTTAATTTTAATTCGCTACGTCCGGATGCAACAGCTCCCGATGAAATCAGTATAATTTCAACTCCCTTTTTATGCAGTTGAGCAACTTGAGTTACTAAAGATTCCATGCGCTCAAGATCTAACGTACCATCAGCTTTGCTTAGCACGTTGCTTCCTATTTTTACTGCGATGCGTTTGTAGCGGTACATGATTATTGTTTATCTCTGTTACGAATTTCAACACGACGAATCTTCCCACTTATTGTTTTAGGCAGTTCTTCTACGAACTCAATTATACGTGGATACTTATAAGGTGCAGTAATACTTTTTACATAGTCCTGCAATTCTTTTATAAGATCTTCTCCTGCCCTATCTTTATATGCACTGGTTAGTACTACAGTTGCTTTTACAATTTGTCCTCTAATAGGGTCAGGTACTGCTGTTATAGCGCATTCTACAACTGCTTCATGCGATACCAATGCGCTTTCAACCTCGAAAGGTCCGATACGGTATCCGGATGATTTAATAACATCATCATTACGTCCAACAAACCAGAAATAGCCATCTTCATCTTTCCAAGCCATATCTCCTGTATGGTATATACCATCACTGTATGCTTCTTTAGTTAATTTTTCATCTCTGTAATATCCTAAGAAAAGACCTTCTGGTTTGTTATTATGATCAGCACGAATAATTATTTCTCCCTGCTCTCCGACCTCGGCAGTTCTACCATCAGACATAATAATATCAACATTATAACCGGGGTTAGGAACTCCCATTGAGCCTGGTTTTGGTTCCATCCATGGAGTAGTAAGTACTGTACATGTAGTCTCTGTCTGACCAAATCCTTCGCGTAATTTTATACCTGTTAATTCGAAAAATTCGTTGTACACACTCGGATTTAAAGCCTCACCTGCTATAGTTCCCCATTTTAATGAAGACAGGTCGTATTTGCGTAAATCTTCGCGTATCATAAAACGAAAAATGGTTGGAGGAGCACAGAATGAAGTTATCTTATAATCTTGAATCATTTTCAGCATATCAGACGGAGTGAACTTTTCGTGTTCGTATACAAAGATTGTTGCTCCTGCTATCATTTGTCCATACAATTTACCCCATACAGCTTTTCCCCAACCTGTATCAGCTACTGTAAGATGTAAGCTGTCTTCGTTTAAGTTATGCCAATATGAAGCTGTAACTATATGTCCTAGAGGATACAAAAAGTCGTGTATAACCATTTTTGGTTCACCTGTTGTTCCAGAAGTGAAATAAAGTAGCGATATGTCGTTATTATGATTTACAAATTCAGGACGAACAAAAGTTGGAGCTGATTCAATGCCTTTGTAAAAGTCCTCGAATCCTTCGGTAATTTCATCACCAATAGAAATTATATGCTGCAAACTTGGAGAATGTGGCTTAGCATTTGCGACATGGTCTAATACTACTTTTTCGCCTACGCACACAATTGCCTTAATATCAGCAGATTTGCATCGATATACGATATCCTTATCAGTTAATAGATGAGTTGCAGGAATTGCTACTGCTCCTAATTTATGTAATGCAATTATAGAAAACCAAAATTCATAGCGGCGTTTAAGTATAAGCATTACCATATCGCCTTTTTCTATTCCTAAAGTTTGGAAATAAGATGCTGTTTGATCTGTGTATTTTTTAAGGTCTGAATAAGTAAAATCTATATGTTTACCATTACTGTCAGTCCAGCATAAAGCGCGTTTATTAGGGTTTTCTTCGGCCCATGCATCAACTACATCATAACCGAAATTAAAATCTTTGGGTGCTTTTATCTTAAAGTTCTTCTCAAAATCTTCTTGAGAAGAGAACAATGTTTTTTCTAAAAATCTTTCGAGCATGGTAATTATATGATAATTGCTAAGAAACGTGCTTTTTCATTGTCTAGTGCTTTCATTCCGTGTGGTCTGCTTGCATCAAAATATATGCTGTCGCCTTCATTCAAAATGATATCTTTGCCGTCTATTTGTAATAGCATACGACCTTTCTCAACCATATTGAATTCTTGTCCTTCGTGTGTATTTAGATGAATAGGATTGTTGTTAGGCTCAACTGTTACTAAAAATGGAGTAGCTTTAGCATTTTTAAAACCGCCTGCAAGATCTCTGTATTTGTAGGCTTTGCTTCGCTCTACAGATATACCAAGACCCTTTCTAGTTACAAAATATGATTGAGCATGCGTTTCATCACCCGAAATAAGCACAGCAGTGTCAATTCCATATGTTTGAGCTACCTTGCATAGATAATTCATTGGGATATCTGCATTCCCTGTTTCGTAAGCGGCATATAATTCTTTGTCTATACCGGTTTTTTCTGCCATTTCATCGGACGAAATATCCAATGAATCGCGTAAACCTCGTAGCCGTTCGGCTATTTCTTTCATCATAATATATATGTTTTAATAACTAATACTTATTCGATAAGGCTTGCTTTTAATCCCTTAATAATCGAATTTGTGAAGCCATTAGCTTCCATTTCATTCAAGCCTTTTATGGTTAAGCCTCCCGGTGTTGTTACTTTGTCAATTTCAACTTCAGGATGAGAATCATTAGTTTCTAACAAGTCAATTGCTCCACGTAAAGTTTGTATTACAACTTGTTTGGCAACATTAGGATAAATGCCTATTTCAACGCCGCCTTCAACAGCAGCACGTACATAACGCATTGCGTAAGCAATACCGCAACTTGACAATGACATAAAAGCGTTAAGTTGATTCTCCGGAACTAAAAATGCTTTACCTAATTCGCCGAATATGTTCAAAATCTTATCTTCTTGATCTTTCGACGCATTGAATGATGAAATAATAGAAACACTTTGAAGTACATCAATAGCGGTATTAGGTATTATTCTAAATAGTGCCGGTATCTTTCCTTTTTCTTCAAGTAGAGATTTTAATTCCTCAAAAGTAACTCCGGCTGCTATTGAAATAAATATTTGTTTGTCGTAATTAATAGCAGTTTTAATATTTTCAATTATTGATGGAACCAACCATGGTTTTACTGCTAGCAAAACGATTTCTGCATCTTCTACATTCTCAATATTTGAGGATGTTACATTAATTTTATTATTAAAATTTTGCAGATCGCGTAGCGAGTTTTCATTCAAATCACTAACCGATATGTTTTCGGCAGGAAAAGTTCCCTGTGATAAGCTCCGTGCAATGGCTCCACCCATATTTCCGGCTCCGATAATTGCAATGTTCTTCATGGTTCTTATATTTAGTTGTTCTGCAAATGTAAGTATAAAATATTAAATACAGTTTTTAAGGCGTTTGATAAATTCTTCAGCCTCTGATATTGATAAGCATAATGGCGGAAGCAAACGGATTGTATTAGTTCCTGCAACGCCCGTAAATACTTTCTGCTCAAATAATAACTTATCTCTGATTTCTTTAATTGATTGCTCAAATTCAATGCCAATCATTAATCCTCTACCACGTACTTCTTTAATAGGTAATTTTTTCAACTCGGTAAGTAGGTAATCACCAACTTTAGCTGCATTATCTATCAGATTTTCCTTTTCAATAATATCTAGTACTGCTATGGCACCGGCGCAAGCTAAGTGATTGCCTCCAAAAGTTGTACCTAGTTGTCCATATATAGGGTCAAACATTGGATTTATTAATAATCCTGCCATTGGGAATCCGTTGCAAATACCTTTAGCTACAGTAATAATATCGGGTTTTATGCCGGTATATTGATGTGCAAAGAATTTTCCGCTACGTCCGTATCCTGACTGAATTTCGTCAATAATCATTACAACATTATTCTTTGTACATTCATTGCGAAGTTGACGCATAAATTCATCATCAGGAATTTGTATTCCTCCAATACCTTGTATACCCTCAATTATTATCGATGAGTACGTGCCTTTTTGAAGTTCGCTGCGAACAGCTTCTATATTACCTAACTCCACAAAAGTAACGTCAAAACCTTCGTTTACCGGAGCAACATATTTAGGATTATCCGTAACTTTTACGGCTGCGGATGTACGTCCGTGAAATGAATGTTTAAACGACAACACTTTTTTCTTGCCATTATGAAATGATGCAAGTTTGAGTGCGTTTTCGTTTGCTTCTGCTCCCGAATTAATTAAAAACAAAAAATAATCATCGTATCCGCAAATTTTACCCAAACGAGATGCAAATTCTTTTTGCAATCCGTTAATTACTGAGTTTGAATAAAAACCTAATTTAGCAACTTGTTCGCTGATGGCTTTTACATAAGTAGGATGCGTGTGTCCTACGCTTATTACTGCGTGCCCACCATATAAGTCTAAATACTCTTGACCCTCTTTATCGTATACTTTACATCCTGAACCTTTTACAATTTCAATTGGAAAAAGCGGATATACATTGAATAATTCCATAATTGCACATTTTAAAATTTAAAAAGCTAAACTTTTGAGACCTAAACCACAAGTCTCTTCTAATCCGAACATCAAATTCATGTTTTGTACTGCCTGACCTGATGCTCCTTTAAGTAAATTGTCGATTGTTGAGATGATATGCAGTTTGTTGCCATATTTTTCAATATGTACAATTGCTTTATTTGTATTTACAACCTGTTTCATATCAGGATTTGCCTCCATCATAAATGTGAATGCTGCATCATGATAATAATCGCCGTATATTTTACGCGCTTCCACAAGTTCTAAATCACATTCTGTGTACATTGATGCAAAAATTCCTCTAGCGAAATCACCTCTTACAGGCACAAAATTAATTTCAGATTCGAAGCTTGGTTGCAAATTTTTAATAGAACGATTAACTTCTAACAAATGTTGGTGTGTAAAGGCTTTGTATATTGATAAATTATTGCTTCGCCAGCTAAAATGACTTGTGGCACCAGGTTTTACACCTGCACCTGTCGATCCTGTAATACCTGTAATATGAACATCAGATTTTAAAAAACCGTTTGCTGCCAAAGGAAGTAATCCTAACTGCAGGCATGTTGCAAAGCATCCCGGATTTGCAAGTTTGGTAGCTTTTTTAATGCGTTCTAAATTCATTTCAGGCAGACCATACACAAATCCCTCTGACTCATCTCTAAAGTCTTGTGCAAGATCAATTATTTTTACTTGTTCCGGAATTTCATTATTCTCCAAAAATCTCTTGCTTTCGCCATGTGCAGAACATAGAAATAGTACATCAATATTATCAAAATCAAGGGTATCGGTAAATACCAAATCAGTTTCACCAAACATACCTTCGTGCACGTCAGTTATTTTGTTACCGGCATTACTACTGCTGTTAACAAAAATAATTTCTGCCTTAGGATGATTAATCAATATGCGAAGTAATTCGCCTGCTGTATAACCTGCTCCTCCTACAATTCCTACTTTTATCATTTTGATTCTATCTTATAATTACAATGATTTTTCTAATTCTTCTCCCTCTTCTTTGTGGTTAGAGTAATATGCACGTAAAGGAGTTGACAATACTTTTATAAAACCTTTTGCATCATCAGAAGTCCAACCTTTTTGCATTTCACCGTACTCGCCAAATTTATTCTTAACTAAATCGTCAGGCGAATCAACTCCAACTGTTGTAAATGTTCTAGCTTGCAATTCAAGAATTACAGTACCGTTTACGTGTCGTTGAGAACTTTCGAGCATAGCTTCAATATCGCGCATAACAGGTTCCAAGTATTGGCTTTCGTGTAAAAACATTCCATACCAATTTGCAACTTGATCTTTCCAATATTGTTGCCATTTACTTAATGTATATTTCTCTAAAAAGCGGTGCGCTCCGATAATTACCATAGGAGCAGCTGCTTCAAATCCGACACGTCCTTTAATACCTATAATTGTGTCACCAACGTGTATGTCACGACCTATGCCATATGGTGCACATATTGATTCTATTTTTTGAATTGCTGCAATCTTATCTTCAAACTTTTCTCCATTTACACAGCAAATTTCACCTTTATCGAAACCAAGTTCTAATTTTTCACTTTCGGTTTTTTCAATTTGCTTAAGATATGCAGATTCCGGTAAACCTTGTTTTGAATCAAGAATCTCACCTCCACAAATTGATGTTCCCCAAATACCTACGTTGTAAGAATATTTCAGTTTGGTAAAATCTGCAAAAAATCCGTTTTTGTTTAGATAATCAACTTCCTCTTGACGGCTTAATGCTTTATCGCGTGTAAGTGTTATAATTTCAACGCCCGGTGCCATTACCAAAAAGGTCATATCAAAACGAACTTGGTCATTACCTGCTCCTGTCGAGCCATGTGCTATTGCAGATGCTCCAATCTCTTTTGCATAACGAGCAATTGCCATTCCTTGGAATATACGTTCTGAAGATACTGAAATAGGATAGCAGTTGTTGCGCAAAATATTTCCATATATCATGTAACGTAAACTCTTGTCATAATACTCCTTTGTAACATCTAAAGTTATATATTTTGTAGCACCTAATTTATATGCATTTTGTTCATTTTCTTTTAGCTGTTCAGGACTAAAACCTCCTGTGTTTGCACAAGCTGCATATACATCGTAGCCTTTTTCTTTTGCAAGGTACATAACGGTGTATGAAGTATCCAAACCTCCACTAAAAGCAACTACTACTTTTTTCTTTTCCATGATTATATATGTTATTTATTATGTTTCAAATGACTTAATATTTTTGCAATGACATGCGATTGTTCGTCTTTCTTTAATTCGCGTTTAGCTGATTCTATGCACATTTTCTCTTTAGGATCAAATAGCATGCCGGTACAAATGCAATACTTACGTCCTGTACGTTGTAACACATCGTAATTTACGCATCCTTGACAGCCTTTCCAAAAGTCTTCGTCGTCAGTAAGATCGGCAAATGTAACAGGTAAATAACCAAGGGCTGTATTTAGTTTCATTACAGCAGCTCCGGATGTAAGACTGAATATTTTTGCATCAGGCCATCTTTTTCTTGCAAGTGAAAAAGTGGTATGTTTGATGCGTCTTGCGATTCCCAAGCCTCTAAATTTTTCAGGTACTATCAAACCGGATGTAGTTACATATTGTCTATTATTACCCCAAGTTTCGATATAGCTAAAACCTGCGAATTCATCGCCATAAAGAGCAATTACAGCCTTGCCCTCAAGCATTTTTTGTTTGACATATTCAGGATTACGTTTGGCTATTCCGGTCCCACGAACTTTTGCTGCATCCTCAATTGTTTTTAGTATGGTGTCAACATACTTAATGTGGCTTTCATCTGCCGTCATTATTTTAATATCCTTAGCTTCCACGGTTTTAATTGTTTTCAATCAAATTAGAAAGTATGTTCGTTATTTCTGTTCTACTAAATCCTTCGCGAGGAATTATTAAAATTGTATCATCTCCTGCAATTGTACCAAGTATTGCATTAGCAGCATTTTGGTCTATTTCGGCAGCAATACCACTTGCATATCCTGATCTTGTTTTCATTACAGCAAGTGAACCTGAAAATTCAATAGAGTTTACTCCTATTATCTTAACGGTTTGTTTTGTCCCGTAATATGAATTAACAGGTAAATTATATCTGTACTTGCCCGCATCAGTAAGAGATCTTGTAATTTTTAGGCGTTTCAAATCTCTCGATAATGTTGCTTGCGTTAGATCGAAACCTCTATCTATTAAGGCTTTAAGCAACTCTTCCTGACTACCGATTATATTTTCGGAGACAATCTCTTTGATAATATTTAAACGGTCTGTTTTATTTTTCATCGCACTGCATAATTGAATAAATATTCGTTATTATTGCAAATTTACTGCAAAAATATACATAATTATTCATATAACGATTAAAAAATAGGAAAAAATTAAATAAATAGGGACGCTTATTTTATGTAAATCTCAAGAGTTATATATATAATTTTCGGGGTTCATGTAAAAAATGTGATTTCTTTTTTTATTATAGCTATATGAATTACTATTAAAAAAAACTATCTTTGCTTGATTGTACATACACGATGTATGTACGTTTAGAATAAAGATATTATGGGGTTTTTTGGGGGATTAATAGGAATTTCGTTGGGTTGGACACTAGGAGGTCCGATAGGAGCACTAATTGGTTTTATTGTTGGCACGACGATAACATCAGGAGTTAAATTAATATCAAATAAATCTACCGGTGGACAAGCTTATTCTGGAGCAAATACAACTACACAAGGAGACTTTATTGTATCCTTAATGGTTTTGGTTGCCACAGTGATGAAGGCAGATAATCGTGTAACCAAAGCCGAATTAGATGAGGTAAAGCACTTTTTGTCGAGACATTTTAATGAGCAAGATAGTTTAGAAGCACTGCAATTATTGAAAAATATTCTAAAACAAGAATATGATTATGAGCCGGTTTGTTCACAAATAGGCAGTCGTATGAATTATTCAGGCAAATTGGAGTTAATCCATTGGCTCTTTAAGGTTTCTTGTGCTGATGGAACATTAAACAATTCAGAATTATCTCTCATAACTAGAATGGCACAATTGATGAGCATTTCATCGGGAGATTTTATTTCTATCAAAGCTATATATTTAGCATACTCAAATGGCTCATACAATTCGCAGTCGAAGGCCAGCAAGCAAAATAAAATGACAGCTACGACAGCTTGCCAAATTCTAGAAGTAAATATTAATGCATCTGAACAAGAAATTAAAAAAGCTTATCGAAGAATGGCAATGAAGTATCATCCGGACAAAGTAAATACATTAGGAGAGCAAGTGCGTAAATCTGCAACCGAAAAATTTAAAGCGGTTAATGAGGCCTATGAAACTCTTAAAGTCCTCAAAGGATTTAAGTAGTGTCTTTACACAGTTTATAAAATATAATATATGAACAAAAAAGAATTACAAACAGCTTTAATAGAGAAGCTACCTTCTCTTGGAAATAAGGCGTTTAATTACAAGCAGATAGCATCTGCCGCAGGGATTACAAAAGCAGCCGATAAATCTAATATTCCGATGGTTTTGGCAGAAATGGTGCTTGATGGTTTAATAAAAGAAGTAGATCGCGGAAAGTTTAAGGCAGTGCTTCATAGTAACTTTTTGGTCGGAATCATCGACAGAAATAGCAATGGAAAAACCCATTTGGTTCCGGAAGATGGCGGAGAGCAAATATTTATCGCAGATAGAAATGTTAATCATGCAATGAAAGGCGACAAGGTTCGTATATTATTGTATGCGCGAAGAAGAAATCGTCAAATTGAAGGCGAGGTTGTAGAGATTCTTAAACGAGCTAGAGAAACATTTGTAGGTGTACTTAGTATTTGTAATAATGTAGCCTTTGTTGTAGTAGATAACAGAATTTTGTCAAACGATATTTACGTGCCATTGGATTCTTTGAATGGAGGTAAAGATGGTCAAAAGGTTATTGTAAAAATGATTGAATGGCCTGAAAAAGCTAAAAATCCGATAGGTAAGATTATCGACGTGTTAGGCAATGCAGGCGAAAACAATACAGAGATGCATGCGATTTTGGCAGAGTATGGTTTGCCCTATTCTTATCCGGAAGAAGTAGCTCGAGAAGCCGAAAAAATAGACATTTCAATTAGTGACGCAGAAATAGCTAAGCGTATTGATTGCAGAAATATTACAACATTTACTATAGATCCGAAAGATGCAAAAGACTTTGATGATGCCATTTCGTATCGCAAATTGGCTAATGGCAATTTTGAGGTTGGCGTGCATATAGCAGATGTAACATACTACGTTAGCCACAATGATATAATAGATAAAGAAGCATACGATAGAGCAACATCTGTTTATTTGGTAGATAGAACCGTCCCGATGCTTCCCGAAAAACTATGTAATTTGGTTTGTTCATTGCGTCCTAACGAAGACAAATTAACCTATTCGGTTATTTTTGAGATGAATGATAAAGCCGAAGTTTTACATTCTAAAATATCCAGAGCAATTATTCGTTCCGATAGAAGATTTACATACGAAGATGCTCAAAAAGTAATAGAAACAGGAGAAGGTGATTTAAGCGAAGCGATATTAGCTCTTGATAAATTAGCTAAACAATTACGTGAACAACGTTTTAAAGAAGGAGCTATAGCATTTGAACGTTACGAGGTAAAATTTGAGATAGACGCCGCCGGTAAACCATTAGATGTTTATTTTAAAGAATCGAAGGATGCAAATAAATTGATAGAGGAATTTATGTTATTGGCTAATAAAACAGTAGCAGAGCATATCGGGAAAGTTAAAAAAGGAACAAATCCAAAAACCTTTGTATATAGAATCCATGATGAACCTAATCAAGAAAAATTAGCTAATTTATCCCTTTTCATCAAGAAATTTGGATATAAATTTAAATCTACCGGGAAACGTCAAGAAGTGTCTTCCTCAATAAACAAATTGCTTGATAGCGTAGAAGGTAAGAAAGAGCAGAATTTGATAGAGACAGTAACTATTCGTTCTATGGCCAAAGCAATATATTCTACAGAAAATATAGGACATTACGGATTGGCTTTCGACTATTATACACA
>MWBK01000160.1 GCA_002069025.1 Bacteroidetes bacterium ADurb.Bin302
TAATTGGGCGTTGTTCAGCTACTTGAACAGATATTTTTTCGTCTAATGAGTTCAAATAGTTAGCTAAACTTTCACACAAAGCATTTTTGTATGGTAAAAAATTAAGGCACAATGTCTCTGTTTTATGCAATTTCGATGCAGAAACCATTTTCATTGCACTAGTAATTTTTTTCGTTGATCTAACAGAAAGAATCCGTGCACGTATATCTTTTAAAGAAGCCATTATTTTTTACTCACAATTTTTAGATTATTCATATTGTTTACAAAGTGTAAAAGCGACATCTTTAATTTTTGTTAAAACATCTTCTGTCAAATCGCCCTTTTGTAGTATGTCTAATACATCTTTTTTATATTTAGCTTCAAGAATTTCTAACAAGTTATTTTCAAATTCTTGTACCTTATTTAGTGGTACATGACACAAATACCCGCGTACCCCACAAAGTATAATTGCAATTTGCTTTTCCACAGGCATTGGTTGATGAAGTTTTTGTTTTAATATTTCAACATTTTTACTTCCTTTATTTAGCACCAACTTGGTACCAGCATCAAGATCTGCTCCAAATTTTGAAAAAGCTTCTAGTTCGCGGTACTGAGCTTGGTCAAGTTTGAGTGTCCCTGCAATCTTTTTCATTGCTTTTATTTGGGCATTTCCGCCTACGCGTGATACAGATATACCTACGTTAATTGCAGGACGAATACCTGCATTAAACAGACTTGTTTCTAAGAATATCTGTCCGTCAGTAATGGAGATGACATTGGTAGGGATAAATGCAGAAACATCTCCTTCTCGTGTTTCAATAATTGGTAAGGCTGTAATAGAGCCTCCTCCTTTTACTAAGTGTTTGATGGAATCTGGCAAATCATTCATATTACGTGCCACAACATCATTTTTAATGATTTTAGCTGCTCTTTCTAACAAACGTGAATGCAAATAAAAGATATCACCAGGATATGCTTCACGACCAGGTGGACGACGAAGTACCAACGATACTTCACGATAAGAAACTGCTTGTTTTGATAAATCATCATAAATAATTAATGCATGACGACCTGTATCTCTAAAATATTCAGCAATGGCAACTCCTGCATAGGGAGCATAAAATTGCATTGCAGCAGGGTCAGAGGCTGTTGCAGATACCACTATGGTATAATCCATTGCACCATACTCTTCGAAGGTTTTTACAATGCCAGCTATGGTCGACCCTTTTTGTCCTATACCCACATAAATACAGTAAATAGGATCTCCTGCTAAAAAATTACTACGTTGATTGATTATCGTATCAATGGCTATTTCTGTTTTACCCGTTTGTCTGTCTCCAATGATTAACTCTCTCTGCCCACGTCCAATCGGAATCATAGCATCAATGGCTTTAATTCCTGTTTGTAGTGGTTCGTTTACGGGTTGTCTAAATATTACACCTGGAGCTTTCCTTTCCAATGGCATTTCAAATAATTCGCCTTTGATTTCGCCTTTTCCATCTATAGGTTCGCCCAATGTATTTACTACACGCCCTAATAGTCCTTCGCCAGCTAAGATAGAAGCAATATTTCCTGTTCTTTGTACAGTATCTCCTTCCTTAATTCCATGGGTAGATCCCAATAAAACAATACCTACATTGTCTTCTTCCAGATTTAAAACTACTCCTTTTGTGCCATTTTCAAAAAGTACAAGCTCATTCGATTGCACCTTAGTTAATCCAAAAACCCTTGCTACACCGTCACTTATTTGTAACACCTTGCCTGTCTCTTCAAATTTTAGTTTATCACTAAAACCTTCTAGTTCCATTTGTAGCAGATTCGACACTTCACTTGCTTTTATGCTTGCCATAATTGGATATATTTTTAGTATACTATTTTTCTAATATTGTTTAATTTCCCTTTAATACTCGCATCTAGCCGTTGGTTGGCAATATCTAAAATAAACCCTCCTATTAAGTCGGGATCTATTGTACTGACTAGTTCTACAGATGCATCAAACGTTTTACTTGCAAACGCTTTTATTTTATCTAATGTTTTTTTGTCTAATTCTTTAGCACTTATTACATTGCTAATGATAATATTGTGTTCTATTTGATATAAAGTTTGATACATTAATGCAATGCGTAGCATAAATGAGCTTCTTTTTTTTTCCACAATAAAATCAATAGATTGTGATGTAAATGATGAGATGGTATTACCAACAGCAAGTTTAAACAATCTTTTTTTGTTTTCTTCGGTTATGTCAGGATGGGCAAAAGCGGTTTTAAAATCTTTTGCGTAATGAGTTAAGTTGTCCGAAAGTACAAACATTTCTTTGTACACAGCATCCTCAATGCCTTTATTTTTAGCTAAATTAAGGATTGCTCTAGCATATCTAACTGATATTTTACCTTCGTTCATGTATAATTCTATGATTGAGACATTGACATATTATCTAATAACTTTTCTACATACTGGGTATGAGCTTTTTTATTTTCGAGTTCTTTTTCAAGTACCTTTTCTGCAATAGACAAGGATACCTGAAGTACTTCATTACGTATATCAGATAAAGCTGTTTCTTTTTCTTTTTCAATTTGAATGCGAGCATTTGCTATAATGTTATCAGCTTCCTTTTGTGCTTGCATTTTAGCCTCTTCAACTAATTTCTTTTTTAACTCTTGAGATTCTTTAACTATCAAGAGTTGTTGTTGTTCAGCATTGGCAATAATTTCTTTCCCTTTGTCTTCTATTTCTAGGAGTTTTTGTTGAGCCTCATTAGCCGCATCAAGCGATTTGATAATGTACTTTTCTCGTTCATTAATAGATTTCAAAATAATAGGGAACCCAAATTTTGACAAAATAAAAAAGACGATACCAAAGGCTATGGTCATCCAAATTACCAATCCTGATTCCGGAAGAAATAAATCCATAAGACTATTTATTAAATTTAAAGGTATTTATAGTGGCAATTTACTTAAATAAGAATAGCCAAAGCACATACGATAATTGCAAATAAAGTAGCCCCTTCAATAAGAGCTGCTGACACAATCATACTTGAACGAATATCACTAGCAGCTTCTGGTTGACGAGCAATGGCTTCCATTGCCGAGCTACCAATTTTACCGATACCTAAACCAGCTCCAACTACAGCTAATGCTGCACCTAAACTTGCTCCTAATTTTGCCAAAGAGGCTGATGCTACTGCTTGAAGAATAATTGATAATAACATAGTTTTTTTGTTTTAAGTGAATGATTTATTTTAATTTATTTCTTTTTTAGGATGATGATGAGGTTCTACTCGAGATAAACCTATAAAAATAGCTGACAAAGTAGTAAATACATACGCTTGTATAAAAGCCACCAGTAATTCGAGCATAAACATAAATATGGAGAATCCGATTGAAATAATAGAAACTCCATATCCAACGCCTGGATTGATGCTACCGAAAATAAAAATTAAAGCCATTAATACCAAAATAATCATATGACCTGCAAATATGTTAGCAAACAAACGCACAAGTAAAGCAAATGGCTTTGTAAATGTAGATATTAACTCTATTAAAGGCATTAAAGGTAAAGGAAATTTCAGCATAACAGGCACATCTGGCCAAAAAATTTCTTTCCAATATTCGCGAGATCCAAAAATATTAGTAATAAGATAGGTGAAAATAGCCAATACCATGGTAACGGCAATATTGCCAGTTACATTCGCCCCAAAAGGAAAAAATGGAATAAGGCCCATTAAATTGGTTATAAGAATAAAGAAAAAAACTGTAAGCAAGTAGGGTGAATATTTTGCGTAATCTTTTCCTACTGAGGGTTTCACTACGTCATTTTGGATTGATAGAATGACGATTTCTAATAAATGATTTTTTTTAGTAGGAACACCCAAAGGATTTTTTTTGTATGCATTGGCTGCAGGAACAAATAGAGCAATTAATATAAAGATAGAAAGCAAAATAGAAAATACATTCTTGGTTATGGATAAATCAAAAGGTCTATGTATTTCTCCGTTGGATAGTGTCTCTACAATTTTCCCTTTATAACTTCCTTCTTTTTGGATATAATAACCCTTGTAGGTATCTCCATGTGTTATTCTGTAGGACGGAAAAACAGACCACCCATTTTCTTTCCCTTTTACAATTACTAATAAAGGTACAGAAATATGCTTATGTCCTACTGACGTAATATGAAAGTCGTAAGCATCTGCTATATGTCCAAAAATAAATGTATTGGCATCAAAGGGTTTCTCATCTTCTTTATGGCTATTCGCTGCTTGCGTGTAGCTAACAACAAACAAGAGAGTAAAACATAGCAATATGTATTTGAAATACTGATTCATTTTCCTTTTTGTGCTTTTTGGTAATCTAAGAATATCCAAGTCTCAACAAATAAAAACACTAGGTATACCACACCAAATTTTAATAAAAATGCGATTGCCTGTGTTTGAATTGCAAGTATATAAAGAGCTGCAAGAATAATTGATAATAATAACTTTCCTAACTTAAAAATAACATACCAATCTAATTTTTGTTTGGCTACATAAAACCGTTCCAATAATTTACAAAACACTATCTCAATTGCTAAAAAATAAATAGGGATAAGAAAAAAATTGGTATCCCAATATTCAGGTAAAAAAAAGGTAAATACCAACCAAATTATTAGTTGAGATACAATTACACTCGTAACAATGATTTGGTAATATTTTCTCATGCTATATTTATTTTTTATTAATTTCTACACAAACTTTTACTATATTATTATTTACCTCTACAAAACCGCTATCAATACTAAAAGAAATATTTTCTTCATTCTTTTTTGTAAGATAGATATTTCCTTTTCCTAGTACAGAAACCAGTGGAGCATGGTTATCAAGTATCGCAAACTTACCCATTTTTCCAGGTAAAGATATTGCTAATGCATTGCCAGAAAAAAGTGTTTTATGTGGTGCATAAATTTCTACTATCATATGTATTTAGTTTTCTCCCCTCAAAATAGCTTTCCCTTTTTCTATTGCATCCTCTATGGTGCCTACTAAGTTGAAAGCAGACTCAGGGTATTGGTCAACTTCTCCATCCATAATCATATTAAACCCACGAATAGTTTCTTCTATTGGTACAAAAACACCGGGTATCCCTGTAAATTGTTCAGCAACGTGAAATGGTTGAGATAAAAATCGTTGTACTCTTCTTGAACGATGTACAATTAATTTATCTTCATCAGATAATTCTTCCATTCCTAAAATAGCAATAATGTCTTGTAACTCTTTGTTGCGTTGTAATAGCTCAACTAGCCTTAATGCAGTTTTGTAATGTAATTCGCCTACAACATTTGGTTCCAAAATACGTGATGTTGAATCAAGAGGGTCTACTGCGGGGTAGATTCCTAGCTCTGCAATTTTTCTACTTAAAACAGTTGTTGCATCTAAGTGAGAGAATGTGGTTGCCGGGGCTGGGTCAGTTAAGTCATCTGCAGGAACGTAAATGGCTTGAACAGAAGTGATTGCACCTGTCTTAGTCGAAGTAATACGCTCTTGTAGCAATCCCATTTCTGAAGCTAAGGTAGGTTGATATCCTACAGCAGACGGCATTCTACCTAGTAGTGCAGAAACCTCTGAACCTGCTTGTGTAAAACGGAAGATATTGTCTATAAAAAATAAAATATCTTTTCCTTGAGCATTGCTTGCATCGGCATCACGAAATGATTCAGCTACCGTTAATCCAGAAAGTGCCACAGAGGCTCTTGCTCCAGGAGGTTCATTCATTTGTCCAAATACGAGCGTAGCCATTGAGGTTTTTAAGGCTTCATGGTCAATTTTGGATAAATCCCAATCGCCTTCTTCCATGCTTTTTTTGAATTCTTCTCCATAATTGATTACGCCAGATTCAATCATTTCTCGCAATAAATCATTTCCTTCGCGTGTACGTTCGCCTACGCCAGTAAAAACAGAATAACCATTGTATCCTTTTGCAATATTATGGATTAATTCCATAATAAGTACTGTTTTACCTACACCAGCACCTCCAAAGAGTCCAATCTTACCCCCACGTGAGTAGGGAGCAAGTAAATCTACAACTTTAATACCTGTATATAATACTTCTTTTGTTGTCGTTAAATCTTCGTATTTGGGAGGGTCTCTGTGGATAGGGGATTCTCCTTTTCTATCAAGTTCGCCTATTCCATCTATGGCATCGCCAATTACGTTAAGTAATCGTCCTTTTATTTGATTGCCAATAGGCATACAGATCGGCTTGTTTTTAGGGATAACTTCCATGCCTCTTACTAGACCATCTGTCGAATCCATTGATATGGTACGCACAGAACGCTCACCAATGTGTTGGTGGCACTCAACAATAATGTTTTTAGCTGAAGG
>MWBK01000161.1 GCA_002069025.1 Bacteroidetes bacterium ADurb.Bin302
GGTTCTGGTTCTACTACTTCCTGTGGCACTGTTCGGTCCCTGTATGCCTCTGGATGTTTAGCCATATAATACGCATCGAAAATTTGCTCTTCGGTATAACCTTGTGCTTTATTATTTAAAAAATATCGCAAGAAATCAGATTTCGCTACATCATTCAATAATGGTTCTAAAGTTTTATATGATTGATACTTTTCACCATTTATTCTATAGTCCCGCCACAAATCTTCCAATTGTTGCTCGGTCACTATCTCTTTAACTGGTCGCCCTGTATCATCATTATAAACAACCTCAAATTGACCACCAACAGGTTCAACATCATATAACTGTTCCTGTTGCCCACCTTCAATTTGCAACTCACCTTCATCAGAATTTACATCATAGCCAAGTTCTAACTGCTCTTGACTATTAATATTCTGATCCTCACTTTCGTTTAAAACTTCATCTGTCATTACATTATCAGCCATATAAATACCTATTTTTTTACAAAATTAATAATATTCTCTATATAAACAAATTATTTTATTCACATTCACTTTTATACTCCAGGTTGATTCTGCTGTTGAACCTGCATTAATTGTTGTACCACATTACTTTCCTGCTCCTTCGGGCTGATGCCTATTGACTTTTTCAATTCATCACGTAGGATTTGTTTCTTAACTTGCGTTTGTACTTGCTCCTGCATTTTTTGTTCCTTCGCCTGTTGTGCCATCTCTACTGCTTGTTGCTGATATTGAGAATAATATTTTCGTATCTCTTCTTTCTTTGTTTCTGGCAGAGAAGTATATTCTAATAATAATGGCATCGTAAGTTCAGGTGGCATCGGAACAACTTGGAAAAAGTGTAATAGTTCTGTGAAATATTTTTCTTTCATTGCTTGGGTTTGCATTGCCTCATCAACCACAATATCAAATTTAATTTCAGTAAGTGTATCTAATATTGAATTATTAATATTCACATATTGCAAATCTTTGCTTTGCCCTATCAAACGAATAATTTGACGTGGCGACATACAATGTTGTATATACCATACTATACGCTCGCTTACCGCTAATCGCCAAACACGTAACGCCTCTAATACAGGTAAATGCCCTGTACCTGCAGCTGCTGCACGAGCTTCTACAGCCCTTCCACTCTCAGCCGCATTCTCAGTTAAACCCATAGCATTCGGACCACCCATTTGCGTAGTCATTATTTCACGAGCAAAATTAATAGTTTGAAATATCTGCGGATTTACAGGATTATCTTGTAATACTTGTATAGCGTTTCCTATAACTGGAATAATAGGACGTGTTGTAGATAACTCACGACGCACCTTTTCTAATGTTACCCCCCGTTTTAGCAATGCTTCATTAACTAATGTTACACCTTTATTCTGGGCACCTAAAGCGTGATCCCATTGCGAGAAGCCACGATTGATTTCATCTTGAGGATTCTTTAAATTATCCACAACGCTAAAGAAATTGCCTTCCCAAAAATACGGAAAATATGGGACATACTGATAATCTGTTATAGACAAATCATTGTCTACAATAACCTTATCACCTATCACAATAGTTTGATGGATTATCTCGCTATTGTATTTATCCATATATAATAGTTCAGTACCATACGCATCGCCTAATGTAAGTGGTATCCCCTGCTCAATATATCCTGCTTGCAAAGCTTCAAAGTAAGTTTTTGCTTCACTCTTAGTATCAAATTTATGTATCTCACCACGAACATCATCAACTACTATCCATATAGTAACAACTTTATGTTCATTATAATCATAACATTTTAGCAGTTCTTTTTTAGGGTCTTGATATTTCACATACTCCATTATATAGCGTTTTGCATTAATTGCATCCACATCTTCATCAGCTAGGATAGCTTCATTTAAAATATAATCTTCAAAATCAGGGAATATAGATGCTAAGTTTTCACGAGATTCATAAAACACTCTACACATCCACGGGGCATCACGCAAGAGTTTGTCGTGTGTATGATACAAATCCCAATACATTTCGCCAAATGGAACATATTCTATTTTCGGGTATCCATCTAATACTTCATTAGTATCCCAATAAATATGTGCGAAGCCCACACCTGTTAGACAGCCAGTAGTGAATATATCTGTTTCTATATTTTTTATATTATTACTTTGCTCAACCCATTTAATTAAATACGATAATATATCCGAAGCTAATTCATCGCTAACTTCCCTGCCGATAGCTTTAATATCCATACGAGTTTGCATTTGCACACCAATAAGATGTTGAATTTTTGGGAATATCTCATTCATTACCTTCGGCTTCCGCCCCTGTTGCAAATGGCTTTGAATTTCTTCTTCAGTCCAAGGATGCCCACTATAATAATTATAATTTGTTAATCCATCTTCGTATATCTCATTAAAATCAGAATTTACCGATTCTAGATTAGTTCTAACTTTCTCATATAAATCAATATCATTCTTTACTTGTTTCGGCAATTTCATAATAGTTCCACTCTATATTTAATCATAAATAATAAGATTTTAAACTTACAAAATATGGATTTTTTCTTGGGTCGTATATATCGCCAGCTTCTAACTCGGATAAATCAGCCGTGGAACTTTCGTAATCATCATCCATTCGGCGTTCCCGATCAGTATAAAAATTAGTTAATTCTTCTGAACTAATTGTTGTGTAATCTGGATAACCAAAACCAGACACCAGCATATAACGTAAAGCATCAGCTGCATCATCAGGACCAGTCGTATCTAAATCTTCTCTATTTGTTCCACTTCTTTGTGTATATTGCAGTATTGGAAGAGTATCTATTAATGTGGTGCATATATTAAAGATATGCAATTTGGGAGGTTTATTAGGAGTATGAAACAACCATTGCTTCACTATCCGCCATCCATTTACACGTGAATTAGAAGCTGGCATTACTGGCAACCCACGCCGTATAAACATATTAGCCACAGATTCTTCTAAATAATTTTTCATTTTACTCTCACCCCATATCGAAGGATCTGCCCAAATAATGTGTTGCGGCAATTGATCGTATATAGGTTTAATATCATCTATATACTGTTCAGCTACACCCATAGCAGTATATTCTTGAAATATATACACACTACCAGTGTCAGGATCTTGAGCACCCCATAAGCATACTGTTGGGTGATCTGTATATCCTAAATCTAGCCCAGCTGCAAAATTCCAAGTGCGTGGTATATCAAATGGCTCTATTACGTGCACATTATCAGACCAAGAATCAAAAAACTGACCTGCATATACACTCCAATCACCATTAAGCCAGGCTTCTAATATGCCAGGATCTTGCAATTTCAATGCTCTGATATATTGCTCCCTGTCGAGATAAGGATTATCATATATACGAGCTGGGATAAATTTAAAATATTCTTTTTGCTCTAATTCCTCTGCCGACCATTGTGTGTAATCTCTATCGACAAAATGCGTTTTAAACCATAAATGGCTAATACCCCCTGGGTTCCCAGTCATTAATACCGTAGCTTTAAAATTAATATTCTTAGCTGACCTACACGATGCAAATAATAACTTCAATAAATGGTCTGGAAAGTTAGGTGCTTCATCTATAATCATTAACTGATATTCCAATCCTTGAATTTTCTGTGCATCATTCTTTGTTTCGAGAGAACGAAAAGTAATACGTGATCCATTATCGAATACGGCTACCTTCTGCTTGACCTTCAAAACATATCCAAATATGTCAGGTGGGTATCTACTGATAAGCTCGTTAATAAATAACTCTTCAATTTCAGAATATGTCTTACGAATAATAACAACATTCAAACCTGGATAACTTATAGCACAACGCACAGCAGC
>MWBK01000162.1 GCA_002069025.1 Bacteroidetes bacterium ADurb.Bin302
GAAATGCATTTTCCATGCTTCCGTTGTGATTTACACCTGCTTCGGCAATGATCATCACATGTTTTGCTTTCATCTGCTTACTGCAATTTTATTTTGAGTGTCGCCGGATTTCCCGAATAAACCCCTTTTTGCGTGGCATTTTTTCGAATCAGAGAACCGGCTCCTATTACACAACCGGAAGTAATCTCAATCCCATTGACCATAACCGACTGGCTGCCAAAAAAGGTTTCATTTCCAACCACGCAATTGCCATTGATCATTGCTCCGGTGGAAATATGGCAATAATTGCCAATTTTTGCATCGTGTTCTATATTTGCGAATGTATTGATTATACATCCCCTGCCAATGATTGCATCGGCATTCACAACGGCATGGTGCATAATCACACTGCCCTCTCCTATTTGCGCATACTTCGAAATATGAGCCGTGGAAGCTATAACTGTGGCGAGTGTCCCTCCTGCATCAACTATTTTCTGATGCAATTTGATACGCAGGGCTGCATCTTTGATATGACCAACTGTCACTATAAATACAGCGTCGTTCACATAATCCGGTATCTGATCGTCGGTCCCGAAAATCGAATAATCCAAAACCTTTTTTCCAACATTTTCAGGGATATCCAAAATACCCTGGATCTGGAAACCGGCGCTCTCTGCTACATCAATCACCGATTTACAGTGACCGCCTCCACCTACAAGTATTAATTTTTTTGATTTCAATCTATTAATGATCTATATTAGAACAACTAAACATACCATTTATTAGGTAGATTATTTGCATTTTTGGGTAGATCATTTGTATCTAAGCGTGGCAATTTATAAACACTATCCCCCATGCTTGGCACAATTGATGCAATACTAACATCAGTCGTTAATCCCAATTTACAACCATTTGATTTAACAATATCAATTGTATCTTGATTATAGCTTCCATAAGGATAACATATTGTCCAATTGTTTACATCACCACCGATAACATTTAAAAATTCTACTGATTTTTTAATTTCAAATTGTTGTTTTTCTTTACAAAGTGATCCTAACCAATAGTGATCGTACCCGTGAATACCCACATGCATTCCTGAATTAATCATACATTTTATTTGATCTAACGACATGTACAATTCTCTACTGAATACACTTTCTTCCAGACCAACTATGTTTTCAAAAAGCTTTGATGTCATTATTTTACGCAATTTTTCTGGCAACTCAACTTGAAGTAGTCTTTTAATAAAAATAACTTCAGCAGTATCAAATCGATTACTTTTTGCAAGTTTCCGAAAGTAATTTTCAAAACTTTGTAGTTCAAATTGCTCTTGATATACAGATAAAAGATGACGAATTTCATTTAACAAATTCTCCATCTTATCTTGTGGAGTGGAAGCAAGTATAAAATGTATTTTGTTTACATCTAGTACTTCATGTTCAGTAATTGCTTTTACTGGAGCATAAAAAGAACCTTGAAGATTATGGTTTTTGAGTATGGGAAATACATTAACAAAATGATCCGAATAAGCGTCATCGAAAGTTAATAATACTGCATGCGGTGGTAAAGTTTGAATACCTTGAGAGGCAGCAATTACATCTTCGATCCTAACAATATTATAATTTTTAATCAAGAACAAGATTTGTTCTTGAAATAAATTTATATCAAGACCTTTGATTTCTGGATATCTTGAATTTTTCAGATCCCTAACATAGTGGTACATAACCACTGTTAATTTGTTTGAATCAATCATCTTTTGAATTTATTATATTTGGACGATCTTGATCTGAATCTCCTTTAAAAGCAACATAGTTTGAATAATTAGCTTTATAAGCCAAACCTATTCTCACGTTACGTTGTTCAAATGGCTCAAAATAATTTGGCAAAATTAATGAACCATTCACATCTAGTTTCTGAAAACCCATATTTAGAAATACATTCTCATCTATTCCATAATTCATTATATCTAAATACTCACATTCATGGTCGTAGAGTAATTTAAGAATTTGAGGATAAATATATCCATCCAATTTCCCAATCACATCCATCACTCTGATTACTTTAGAGCCTTTTGCTTTGACTATACGACAAGCCCATATTGAAAGAATAACACCTTTTTCAAATACTGCAATAAATTTATAATTATAAACGGGATGCTCTACAAAACGTTTTCTAAAATACTCAATTGATTTATAAGGACGATAGTAAGGTCTAATGTTCTTTAAGTCATCTGAAAACTCTACAAATTTTACTTCATAATTATTATCAATCTCTTTTGTATTATTTTGTAGTTTGGGGACATTACAAGCAATAAGATATTTATCATAACAATCATTCATAATATAATACTGAGACAAATATCCTAATTTCATTCTGTATACTTCATAGATTTTTTTTGCTATATCACTTATCCCAATTGCTGCATACGACTGGAAATTTGGAAGTTTAAATAGTTTTTTCCAAATATATAAAGCTGCGGCATTAATATTTGGATTAACTGAATCCTCTCTATATTTCCAAATTGCACCCCAATAGTCTCCGTTACATTTTAGTGTCGAATCATATTGGTAAACCGGAATGTATCCAACAATTGCATCATATTCATCTGACTCTTCATCTTGTGCAACAATAAAATTGTAGCAATTATCTACTTCACTAAAATGTTGAAATTTTAACAGAGAATCAGACATAACTAAAGCATGATTCTTTTTCCAGTGTTCATCAATAAATTTAACAAGTTTATCATGTTCTGATAATGGTACTTTTTTAAAATTATACATACTCATAAACATTAAATTGTTCCATTATCCACATGAATATTTTGTCCTGTAATAGAAAGTGCTTTATCAGAGAGTAAGAAAGCAACAGTCTCAGCAACAGAAGAAATACTTGTTGCAGATTTTAAAGAGGTTCTCTTATAAATGCGGTCCTTTTGATCTTCGTTTAATGTTGAACTCATAGCCGTTTCCATGAAGCCAGGAACAACCACATTACTGCGAATCCCTAATGCACCCCACTCACGAGCGGTATCTTTTGAAAATGCTTCAATTGCACCCTTTGAAGAAGCATACATTGCCAAGCCTTTATAACCTGTATGAACACTGATGGAAGAGATGTGAACAATGCTACCTTTATTCTTGTGTAGTAACATATGTCGAAGTGCATACTTCGTAATCATCATCGGAGTAAATACATTCACATCATACATTGCTTTTAATTTATCCAAATTCAAGTTTGTAACAATATCATCATAAGCCATAGCTGCATTATTAACATACCCGTCAAGTTTAATACTGTTCGTGATAAATTCTTTGAATATCAGTTTACGTACATTTTCAGAATCTGAAAGGTCAATACTTTTAAAGAAAAGTTTACCTATAAACCTATTTTTCAATACTTTGAAATCCTCTGTATATGAACGTGCAACACCATAAACTGTATGACCTTCTTCAAGTAGAATTCGACATATTTCCAATCCCACACCACGTGAACAGCCAGTTACCAAATAATTCATGATCTTTTTATTTTTCCTGTGCGAGTTAATGAAAATGAATCAACAAATTTAATTTTTCTGGGAATCTTAAAATCCTGAAGTTTGGACTTTAATATCTTTCGAATATCAAGATCTGAGAGTATTATATCTCCAGACAATTGTACTTGAGCAATAAGGATATTACCCAAGACTGAGTTTGCTTTACCATAAACTAAAGACTGACGAACTCCAACTATCTCATTTATTACATCTTCTACCTCTATCGGATTAACTTTATATCCGCCAATGTTGATTAATTCATTCTTACGGCTTTTAAATTTAAATATTCCTTCTCC
>MWBK01000163.1 GCA_002069025.1 Bacteroidetes bacterium ADurb.Bin302
AACTGTTGGACCAACTATTACATTATACGAAATAATTCCCGGAGAAGGTGTTAGAATAGCCAAAATAAGGAATTTAGGTGATGATATAGCTCTTAGTTTAGCAGCTGAAGGTATACGTATTATAGCCCCTATTCCGGGCAAAGGGACCATAGGTATTGAAGTGCCTAATGAGAACAAACAGATCGTTCCTATGCGTTCTGTAATAGCATCTAAAAAATTCCAAGAAAGCACATTTGACTTACCACTTGTATTTGGAAAGACCATTACTAACGAAGTATTTATGGTAGATATGTGCAAGATGCCTCACTTATTAGTTGCTGGTGCTACCGGACAAGGAAAGTCCGTAGGATTGAATGCGATTATTACATCATTATTATACAAGAAGCACCCTTCGCAGTTGAAATTTGTATTAGTTGATCCTAAGAAAGTTGAGTTTAGTATATACTCTACAATTGAGAAACATTTCTTAGCAAAGCTGCCTGATAATGAAGAAGCCATTATTACCAATGTCAATAAAGTTGTACAAACATTAAAGTCTTTGTGCAAAGAAATGGATACTCGTTATGATTTACTCAAGAAAGCACATGTTCGTAATATTAAAGAGTATAATGACAAATTTGTAAAGAGACAATTGAATCCGGAAAAAGGACATTGCTTTTTACCTTATATAGTAGTGGTAATTGATGAGTTCGGTGATTTGATAATGACCGCAGGAAAAGATGTTGAGTTACCAATTGCACGTATTGCCCAATTAGCACGTGCTATAGGTATTCACATGATAATTGCAACACAACGTCCTACTACTAATATCATTACAGGTACAATTAAAGCTAACTTCCCTGCTCGTATGGCATTTAGAACAGCTGCATCAATTGACTCAAGAACTATTTTGGATGCACCGGGTGCTGACAAATTAATTGGTCGTGGAGATATGTTATTTTCGCAAGGTAGCGATTTAGTTAGAATACAATGTGCTTTTGTTGATACTCCTGAAATTGAAGCAATATGTTCGTATATTGGAGATCAGAAAGGCTATCCGGCAGCATTCGCACTTCCTGAAGTAGAAAGCGAAAATGGTGGTGATACAGATATACGTGGCATTGATATGAGTCAGAGAGATGCGATGTTTGAAGAAGCAGCACGTTTAATCGTGATTCATCAAAGCGGTTCTACATCTATGATACAACGTAAATTTTCAATAGGTTACAATCGTGCAGGCCGTTTAATGGATCAATTGGAAGCTGCAGGTATTGTCGGACCTGCTGATGGAAGTAAATCAAGACAAGTGTTAGTTCAAGACGAAATACAATTAGAGAACTTATTAGCAACATTATAAACCTATAATAAAAAAGGCATGAAAAGGGACACCGCAATTTTTGACATTATTAAAAGAGAACGTCAACGCCAAGAAAAAGGTATTGAGTTGATTGCCTCTGAAAACTTTGTTAGCGACCAAGTAATGGAAGCCATGGGATCGTGTTTAACTAATAAATACGCTGAAGGTTATCCGGGCAAACGCTATTATGGTGGTTGCGAGGTTGTTGACGAAAGCGAACAATTGGCAATTGACAGGTTAAAAGAAATTTTTGGAGCATGTTGGGCTAACGTTCAACCCCACTCGGGCGCGCAAGCCAATGCAGCAGTATTTTTGGCGGTGCTAGATCCCGGAGATAAATTCATGGGACTCAATTTGGCTCATGGTGGTCACCTATCCCATGGATCTTTAGTTAATTCATCAGGCATTTTATATCAACCTATTGCATATAACCTAAATGAAGCTACAGGTCGTGTTGATTATGATCAAATGGAAGAAATTGCATTACGCGAAAAACCTAAAATGATTATTGGTGGTGGATCTGCATATTCAAGAGAATGGGACTATAAACGCATGCGCGAAATTTCTGACAAAATCGGAGCAATTTTAATGATTGATATGGCGCATCCTGCAGGATTAATCGCAGCAGGATTATTAGAAAATCCATTAAAATATGCACATATAGTAACATCAACTACTCATAAAACACTGCGCGGACCTCGTGGTGGTGTAATAATGATGGGTCAAGATTTTCCAAATCCCAAAGGTTTATTAACTCCTAAAGGCGAAGTTAAAATGATGTCTGCATGTTTGGATTCAGCTGTATTCCCCGGAATTCAAGGTGGCCCTCTAGAACATGTGATAGCATCTAAAGCAGTCGCTTTTGGCGAATGTTTGCAAGCTGAATATAAAGAATATCAAAAACAAGTAAAAAAGAATGCAGCTAAATTAGCTGAAGAATTAATGAAACGCGGGTTTAAGATTGTCTCAGACGGAACAGATAATCACTCAATGTTAGTCGATTTACGCTCTAAATATCCTGATTTAACCGGTAAAGTTGCTGAAAAAGCATTAGTGGCTGCAGACATTACTTGTAATAAAAACATGGTTCCATTTGATTCCAGATCAGCATTTCAGACATCAGGTATACGTTTGGGAACCCCTGCCATTACAACTCGCGGGGCAAAAGAAGATTTAATGGTTGTTATTGCAGAAATGATCGAAACCGTACTGAACGATCCTGAAAATACAGCCGTAATCACTGAGGTTAAAAATCGTGTTAATGGAATTATGAAGAATTATCCTTTGTTTGCTTATTGATAAACTTAAAATTTTAATACTATCATGAATAGTCTTGCTCCTTTTAAAGTGTTCTCGGGAACTAAATCACGTTATTTAGCAGAACAAATATGTAAAAGTATTGGCTGTAAAATGGGTGAAATGAATATCCAATATTTTGCGGATGGTGAATTTGTTGTATCATACGAAGAATCAATTCGTGGATGCGAAGTATTTTTGGTGCAATCAACATTTCCAAATTCTGACAATTTATTAGAATTATTGTTGATGATCGATGCGGCTAAACGTGCATCAGCTTCTAAAATCATACCTGTTATCCCCTATTTCGGATGGGCTCGTCAAGATAGGAAAGATAAACCAAGAGTTTCAATAGGTGCAAAATTAATTGCAGATTTGCTAAGTGTTGCCGGTATTGATCGTTTGATAACTCTTGATTTACATGCAGACCAAATTCAAGGATTCTTTAATGTACCTGTAGACCATTTATATGCATCCTCGATTTATTTGCCATATATTAAATCAATGAAATTGAAAGATATGGTAATAGCTTCTCCCGATGTTGGGGGTTCAAAAAGAGCTAGTAGTTATGCTAAATACTTAGGTGTTGATTTAGTTTTATGCCACAAACAACGCGCAAAAGCTAATGAAGTTGAGGCAATGAAGATTATTGGTGATGTTAATGGTAAAAACGTTATTATCTTAGATGATATGGTTGATACTGCAGGTACTATCACAAAAGCAGCTGACATAATGATTGATGGAGGTGCTATTTCTGTA
>MWBK01000164.1 GCA_002069025.1 Bacteroidetes bacterium ADurb.Bin302
CTCTAAAAAATTGAGTAAAACCCCTATGATTAATTATCTTTAGAGCCATCAGTTTTATCTTTTATTTCTGAAATTGATGATGAAACTTTATTCCTAACATATAGATCGAATATGTTTAGGCCAATGACAAAACCTAAAAATATTGCCCACATATAAGGAATGTCTGGTAGAATACCTACTTCTTTTTGTACACTAGTGTAATTTACTGCAAAAGTATACACTAGAACATAAATTGATGTTCTTCTAGAGCTCCCTTTCAAAATAACTTTTCCGTTGACTAACTTCTGTTCACTAAAGAATGATTTTACCCATTCTAGTTGATTGTTTAAGAATACTCCTACTTCTTTAATCATTTTCTCTCCTGTGATTTATTTCTAATATTATGACTTTGTTTGTTGAGTAGCTTTACAATAAGCCATTTGACCAGCTAATAAAGTTTGTATTTCCATAAGTGATTCAAGATTTTTAGAGTGGTTATCGTTCATAGCTTTTAATAAGTCACCTCGTACTGAGTCTAGTTTTTCATGCATTTTCAAAAATTTTGCATTATAATTAGATTTCAGTTCGTTAGCAGAATCTCTTGATAAAGCATTAGCTTTATCAACATCTATTTCTAGGTCGTTTACAGATTTATGTAATTCTCTAGTTAGTTTCTCAATAGCAGAATTTACTTTTGCATCTAAGTCTCTTACTTCTGAGTCTTCCATACTTATCTTCTCCTCTAACCTTTTTTCAACTTTGTTAAAAAGAATCTTTAAGACTCCAATAATGACACCTGATAATAGCAGAATAATTGATACAGAAATATAAATAATGTTTGTAATTGTTATGGTGTGTTCCATCGTCTCCTCTTGATTTAAAAATATTAAATAAAATCTTTTTAATTACTTTGCAATTCTTAAAAATTTATTATTTGATTCAAATGCAGTTAGAACTATTTGCTCGTTAATACATTTTCTTTCATGTTTAGCTTCTATCAATAATTCATCTGGGAAAACTCTTCTAGAGCTCTCAAGTAAATTGACCATATATACTTTTACGTTCATCTTCCCTCTGCATTTTGGACAACAACCGGCTTTAATAACATCCATAACATGTGATCCTCTTTCGCATTTTTTACAGAAGACATAAACAGTCATTATTTCTTTTTCCATGAATCAGACTTGTCTATACCTAACTGAATATAATACAACATTGTATCAATATTAGCGTTCCAGAATTTATCGCGTTCTGCTATTGCTTTTGCTATTTCTGTCTTTGTATACGCAGAATCAATTTTTATAATTGTCTTAGTAATAGTTATAGTCTTAGTTATTGTTGTTTCATAATAAGTTTTTGGAACTCGATGTATTGTAACTACTGAGTCCTTTGTCTGCGCTGAAACGGGAATCAATAAGAAAAACAGAATAAATCCAATAATTATATCTTTACTTCTATTTATCAATATCATAATCAATAAGCTCCCCGGTTAGGCGGGTTAGTTACCGCTTCTCCGTATATGTTTTTCGTCCATCCTGAATATTGAATTCCATCACCTACCTCATATGATGTTGGACTTAAACTGAAATCTCCAAATATATAAGTTGATGTCCAAAAACTATCTACAAACAATGGGTCTCTATTCGCATCCGCATTATTGATTTTGGAGTTCCATTCTGTTGAAAATGTTGAGACGTTTGGGACACTTCTTGAGTCAACAACAGTGTCTGTTTGGTCAGGGTAACCCGTATTAGCCCAAAACCTAAGTTGGGAATAACCCGCATGTGACTGATACCACGTATTATTGCTAAATGTATTGCGATAGAATATCGAGTCTATCTGATTAGAGTGTGGCAAACCATTATTGAATACGTCGCCTGACCAAGTACCGCTTATTTGTACGCAACCATCGAATATATTGTTGAATATCTCATTATTTTGAAAGTTACCAAAATAACCCTCTGTTCCGCCTCTATCTCTGTTGCCAAAATAAGCTGCATATGGAGTCGATATGGTGTTGTTATACACCTTGCAATCACGTACATTCTGCATTGCTAAACCCGTTGCTGGTATTATTCTGCCAACTTGTAAAATAACATTACCTCTTATTATTCCATTGTAAAATTCAGAGCCTTGTGAATGTAATTTAATTCCATTCGCTGTTGCGTCTGAAACAAAATTATATTCTATTATATGACCGAATCCCCCTGCAATATCAAGAGCTTCTTCACAAGGATGGTAAAACTTATTATACCCAAACCTAAAGTTAGAATGGGGCAACGTAACGTTTATACAACCTTCAGAAGTTGATGACTCATAGAAAGCACAATCATAAACCGTTATATTTTTCATTTCTGCCCAGCCCGTGTTTGGTTCTGGAAAGTTAGCGTATGCCAGTGAATACCCATTTGTAAACACGATACCATTATTATTGAAATCACAGCTAATATATCGAATATTATTGAGTCCAACACTAGCAGAGTCCTGAGCTCTAAGAAGATGTTCACCTCTGAATTTTAAGTTTACAAAAGCAACATATGCCATCCCTCCTGACCGTACTGTCTGATGATAGCAAGTTACATTGGTATCGCTTATATAGGGTTTATTTCTACCATTGGCATTGCCATAGGGCTTAAATGTAATCCAGTTTAAACTATCGCCAGTAAGTCCATTTGGAATTCTAATGATACCGATTCTACTTAAATTGCCTGGTATTTGATAGTCATCGGTTGTATATACTGGGGCAATAGTGTCTCCCCAAAAGAAATAAATTACATCGCCTGGTTCTATAGTTCCCCATTTGTTATTTAATCCTTCTAAGCTTAATGCGTTGGCTGAATCTGCCCCAGTCGCATCGTCTGTTCCCCAACTTGCAACAAACAAAGAATCACCAGTTATTGTTGGAGCCTGATAATAATATGGAAGGTTTCCAGCTGTAGTTGTGTCAATAGTGGTAGCTGAAACAACCGAAGTATAATCAGAATATTCACCTCCTAATTTGCCTCTTAATTTATAATAATAGGTTCTATTATGTGGAAGTGAGGTATCTGAATAACTTTCAACATTTGCTAAACGTGTTAATAAAGTTTGTGTACCAACAGATGTACCTCTGTAAACCAAAACAGAATCATAAGTTTCTGGATTGTCCCACGTCAAATTAACCTTGAACGAATCACCTTGAGCAATAAAATCAGCAGGAGCTTGGATAGATACTTGTTCATTGTCTATTAAAGAATCTCTTTGTGTCCAATATGTAACCCTTACCAGAACATAATCCAATGTCGCAAGGTCAACCCCAGCAACTCCTCTTACTTTCAGTCTAAAATTTGAAGTTGAAAAATCTGAAGGCGTCCAGGTAATTCCCCATAAATTCGAAGCACCGCCTACATTTTGCGTTACAAAAGTTGCTGAACTTGTAGAAACCT
>MWBK01000165.1 GCA_002069025.1 Bacteroidetes bacterium ADurb.Bin302
GTACTTCTTTCTAAGGCCGTCTTCATAAGTTTTATTAGCTTTTGAGATTTCTGAATCAACATCTTTTCGCCAATCTGTAACAAACTGCCCGACTGATTGCTCGGTAAGTTTATCAACTGCGGAGGTTGCTTCTTCTTCGGTCGTTACAGTCAGCGCCATAACTGTAGCTAACTGATTTAGCCCGTCTTTACGCACGCCTGCAAACTTCGTCTGTAGTAATGCAAGTAATTTCTCTTTCATATTTTTTGTTTTTTAGTAGTTTTTACGGTGCAAATATATATATTATTAGTATACAAATCTCATTTTTTTTAATATTTCTTGAAATATTTTATAGCTGCTTGTTTATTTATCTGTTTAGCAATATTATATAATTCTATTTTTTGTTGTCTAAACTCAATATTATTATCAAATTGATTATGGCATTCCCTACATAGTATTATCAAGTTTCTTTTATTAGTGTAATATTCCGGAAATAATGACTTCGGAAGGATATGAGCCAAATCATTAGCCGGTCTGCCACATAAAAAACATTTCTTTTCAAGATTGCTTTTAATCTTTGCCAGGATATTATTCTTTTGTTGCTGCTTCTTTGATATTATTTTCATATCGTCTTGTAAATAGCATTATCTTGTTCTTGAGTGAATATTCTTGAATCCATCCAAACGTTATTTTTGCTTTTCATTTTCATTAAATAGTAATTAGAGCGTAAAAGCATTTTCATTTGAGCGTGTCTCTCGGTGGTAAGGTTGCTTTCTATGATAATGAATTGCGGTCTTATATGTGATTCTAACACATCCTTAAGAATAGGGGTTTCATAGCCTTCAATATCGATTGAAAGCACTCCTACACCTGTAATATCCTTTATAATTTCACTCCAATAGATACCTTGTACAATTAGATTATAATTATCTTCTGAAATATGGCTAAAATCAAGACTTGGTTCTATCTTGAATTTAACCTCTTTATTAGTTCCTTCCGGTATACATGCACTATTATACAGTATAACATCTTGACCGGTAGTGTTTTTCTTTAATTGCTCAAACCTCATCGGAATAGGCTCTACGTAAATACCTTTAAATCCATTCAAGCAAAAATGCCTGATATTTGAAATATCTTTCCCATCACTTGCCCCGATTTCGACACACATAGGGATAAGATTAATGTTGTATCTTTGACAGTATTCTACAATAAATTCGTCTTCTTGAAATTGTGAATAATACATAGTTTATTTTTATTTTAATTTTTTAGATAATATTCCTTGTAATTGTTTGGCATATCCTTGATTTCATCTGCTTTCCATTTGTCGAGTGTTCCCTCCTTTCGTGCTTTTACTCTTGATGCAAATTCTTCTTCTGTGAGTAGGATAGGAATCATAATGCACCGGCATTGGGGATGCCACATAGTCCATTTAAACGTCTTAGGATAAATACCTTGCAACTCGTCGCAAATGTCATAAAACGGCACTCTTTTGCCGTTCCTTAATATTGTATGATTATTTGAAAGCCTTATTTCATATCCTTTGATAAGTGGATTGTTTTGGTAACTTGCCCATTCTGCTTCCCGATATGCAGCATTTACTTCCGTTGTGATTAACCGCATGGCGTTTTTGTAGGCACTTCGATATACTCCTTGTCCGGGATGATATTCCTTTGCTGCCTTACTCAATTCAAGTTCTCCAGTTTCCTTGTTTCGTACTCTTCTAAATAAAGCGTTTGGATTGTTTAGATATTTTTGCATATCCCTTGCAATATCATCGGCTGATTTGCCTTGTTTTATACCATTCTGAATTGCAATCTCCATTTCCTTTTTAATTTGATCGTTGTAATTCCAAACCCTATCAGAAATATTCAAACCACCTTTCTTTTCGTTTACAATTCGATACGATTCTTTTGTTTTATTTCTTATATCCTTTGTAGCTCGTAGAACCGTTTTATCAATCTCTGTTTTAAAATCTTCATTCAATCTACCGAAAGCATTACTTAAATGATTTGTTGTATTATCAATTCCATAATTCCATGCGTCAGCAATTCCTTTTTGAAGATTAGTATTGATAATTCGTGTTAATTCTGCAACTATCTTATCAACCTTACGAGTGGTATAATTAGAAAACTTAAAGTCTTCAGTTCCTTTTTTTATTGCTTTTTGTACTTCCGGAAGGTTAAGCATACGTTTATAAGCATCACCGTAGTAATACTTCAATTTCTTGTTAATCCGTTCAATATATGCTTGCAGTTCTTTCTCGTTCATTATTTTGCCTGTTTATATCTTCTTACTTTATCACAACAATCTGCTATAAATCCAACAGCGTATTCAAACGGTTCGTGTGGGTCGATATCTGCCCCGATATGTTCAAATAGATATTTAGCTGCATGGTATGATTCGTGTGATATTTGTTTTACTCTCATGTATTTATGTTTTTTAAAACAAATTACAATGCCAATTTCCCTATTCTCTTTTTTTATTACGGGCAATACCATTGCTTCATAATTATCTGTATTGATAAAGCTAAATTCTTTCTTTGTTTCTCCATCGAAAAACATTTCTGTTATTTCGTTTAGATTACTTGAAATAGTAATCCAAATTTTAAACGGGTAAATTACCGTATCAAATTCATGTATCATATTATAATGCTTTTATATATTTTTCAAGTACGGTTTTAGCCTGTAAGCATGAACCTGTCAGCACATCGTAGCCTTTTGCTTCAACGCATAAAGCATATTCCATTCCGGCAACGATAACGCCTATTAAAGATTCAGAATGAGTTTTTGCTGCTTCTTCTGCAATTCTTTTACCTTCAACAATGCCTTTTGAACCATCACCCTCAGCTCCTATACCTGCAATGCTGAATTTTTCTGTAACAAGTTCACCTCTATCGTATAAAATGAAACCAATGGAGGAGCGAAGGTTGTTTGTTTGATCTTTGTAGGTATTTGTTTTCTTTGCAAGGTTGACAATATCAAGACAAGCCATTTCAAAGGCTTCCGTATATGATGCTTTTGCTTCTTCTGTTTTTGCGTCAATCTTAGCAAATAGTTTGCTCATGTCAGTAGTACATTTTATAGGCATTTTTCAGTAGTTTTTAGTCAAAATATAGATTTTTGCAAACGATTTATTTTCATTTAGTTAGTCTCAAACCTTCACGGGACGGAAACAACTTTTACCGTTACTCAAAATCGGCACAATCCAACGCAAAAGCTGTCATCCATTTCCTTTTTATAGGACAATAAACTTTCCGGTCTACAATCTTATGATTGCTATTCTTACAATGCACACACATAACTGCTTTATGCAGTTTCTTTTCTGTTGTTTTCTTTTCTGTTGTTTTAGTAGTTTTTGCCATAGTGTTAATTTTTAATAGTTTTATATCCAATTCTTTTAATGATTATTTCTTTGATTATTTTATGTTGTTGGCTCCAACGTCTCTAATACATTCAATCCTTGTTCTTCTTCCAATATTCGCTCATATTCTTTTTCAGGGTCATTGGTATAGTTCAATTGTCTGATTGCCGTTTTTTGTGAGAGAATTGGTTTGTTACCGGTTGCAGCAACCAATACATCAACCTTAGTTTCATTATCATCAATCATGAATGGAATAATTTCCGGTTCTATATCCATGCTGTCGCAAGTCGCTTTTAATCCACTGTTAAACATTCCGATAAATGCTTTAATGAGGTTTATTCGCCTTGTAAGGTATTCAGATAAAACTTCTTGCTTTTCTTGTACTTTTAAATGAGCATCAAGGAATAATAGTTTCAAAGCTCTACCGGAAATATTTCCTAACCCTTTAACAGATTCAAAAGATAAGTTAGGAGTTTGAGTGAGAGAATAGATGAGATTTAACAACGTTTCAATCTCAAGTCTTACTGCCTCCGGTGCCGCGATGCT
>MWBK01000166.1 GCA_002069025.1 Bacteroidetes bacterium ADurb.Bin302
ATATTTAAAAACATGTGTTGATAGCGTTCTGAACCAAAGTTATAAGAACTGGGAGTTAATTCTTGTGGATGACGGTTCCCCTGATAATTGCCCACAAATATGTGATGAATATGCGGCAAAAGATGATAGAATAAAAGTAATTCATAAAGAAAACGGAGGATTATCCGATGCCCGAAATTTTGGCATAAGAACTGCAACAGGTTCTTATTTGATGTTCTTAGATAGTGATGATTATTGGAACGACTCTGAATTTTTGTTAGAATTGGCTGATCAGCTATTTAATCAACCAGAAGTGGAAGTTGTCAATTTTGGCTGGATAAAATATTATCAAACAAACAACCTGTATGTTGAAGATAAAAGAAACTATTTTCTTCCTAACGTAAAACACGGCACCATTCAATTTATTCGTAAGCTAATTGAACATGATTTGTTTATTGCTTCTGCCGTAAACAAATGTGTAAAGAGGGCATTCATATTAGATCATGCTCTCTTTTTTCAGGAAGGCATAAGAAGCGAGGATATGGATTGGTGTGGACGAATCCTATATCAGATGCCTTCAATGTCGTGTTATGATAAGAAATCGTATGTTTACCGTCAACAAGTTCCCGGTTCAATAACAGCAAGTGTAGATGCAGCTCATATTACAGACATCATTCAAATGATACGAAATGCACAACTAAAAGCAATTGATTTAGAAGCTGAAGATAAAAATATCTATTTAAGTTTCTTTGCTATTCAGTATCTTACTTTATTGCATAATGTGAATTCAGCAAAATTCCAAAACTCCCCAATCTTATTGAATGATGCAAAAGAATTAAGGAGTATCTTAAACTACGATTTGAACTACAAAGTGAAAACGGCAAACAAATTTATGAAGATTTTGGGTTTTAAATTGATGTCTAAATTACTTCGAATATACGTTGTAAACAAAAAAGCATGAAAATCTTAATAATTTCTAAGGAACTCTGGTCTGAAAACAACAACGGGGGGAATGTTTTGTCAAATATATTTTCTGATTTTGATGCAGAGTTTGCCCAGATTTATTGCAGTCCGGGAATACCAAATAATAAAATATGTAAAAGATATTTTCAGATTACGGACAGTATGATTGTTAACAGCCTTTTCCGAAAGCAAAAAGTTGGTAAGTCTTTGATTTTTGAGGAATTTCCCTATCAATCGACGAATAAGGTAGTCTCGGATTTTGAAGGAGGAAAATGGTATTTTAAAATTTTTAAGAAATACAGATTTTCATTTTTCAATACAGTAAGAGAGGTGTTGTGGAAAGCCGCACCTTGGAAGACAAAAGAACTCGATGAGTTTATTCAAAATTTTAATCCAGATGTGATATTTGCACCCTGTTATGGTAGTATGTTTATGTTGCGTTTAGACAGATACGTTAAAAAGCTGACAGGTGTAAATATGATATCCTATATATCGGATGATAGTTATTCCTTGCGTCAATTTAATCTCTCACCATTTTACTGGTTTAATCGTTTGCTGACCAGAAAGTCAATAAAAAAAACGTTCAGGGATTATAGTTTAGTATACACGATGACAGTCGAACAGTCCGGCGAACTAACAAAGTCATTGGGAGCAAATATGAAAATTCTACGAAAGGGAGGAGATTTTTCAGGAGAGTGTCAAAAGATAAATGTAAATGAACCAATTCGAATTGTATATGCCGGAGGTATTTATATTAACAGATGGAAAATTCTGACAAAGATTGGAGAGGTATTAAAACAAATAAATAAGGATAAAGTCAGAATACGTCTCGATATATACACTCAGAATGATACTACTGAAAAACAAAAGAGATTGCTTAATGATGATCGGAATATATTCCTTCATCCTGCAATAAGTCAGACTGAACTAACAAATATCTATAAAATGAGTGATATCGCACTCCATGTTGAATCATTCGATTTAAAATACAAATTGTTGACCCGCTTATCGTTCTCCACAAAGATTGTTGATTGTTTAGCCAGTTCATGTGCTGTAATGGCTATTAGCTGGAAAGAACATGCCGGTTTGAAATACCTACAAAATGAGGATGCGGCCATTTGTATTGATGATTTATCCAATTTATATGAAAAATTGTTGGATATTGCTGAAAATCCGGAAATAATAATTGATTATGCAAATAAAGCCTGGAATTGTGGTAAACGAAATCATCAGATAGAGTTTATAAGGAAAGGTCTGTATGCGGATTTTTTGAAGTTTAATACTTAGGATAAATTAATTGTTATTGATAGAAAAGAATACATGAAACCTAAACTAATCCGCATATCCACCGTCCCAGCCTCTTTAGAAGGATTTCTTAAAGGATTCTTAAAAGAACTTTCTCGTTATTATGAGGTGGTAGCCGTATCTTCACCGGGAGACAGTCTTGACATTGTTCATAAGCGAGAAGGTGTGAGAACTGTGTCTGTTCCTATGGAGCGGCATATTTCAATTTTGAAGGATTTCGTTTCTCTGATTAGGCTTATTCTATTATTTCAAAAAGAGAAACCATATATTGTTCACTCGATGACACCTAAGGCTGGCCTACTCGCGATGGTAGCTGCTTGGGTTGTGCGCGTGCCGGTACGTATGCATACGTTTACTGGTCTTGTTTTTCCCACTTCTTCTGGTGTAAAGCGCATGATTTTGATCCTCATGGACCAGTTAATTTGTTTTTGTGCAAACTATGTAAATCCGGAAGGAAAAGGTGTTGCCAATGATTTGAAGCAATTTAAAATTACTGACAAGCCTTTGCACATTATTGCGAATGGGAATGTACGGGGTGTAGATTTGTCGTGGTACAATAGAACAGAAGATGTTGTTGAACAGGCAAAATTAATAAGAATGCCTGATTCTTTTACTTTCTGCTTTGTAGGGCGTTTAGTGGGTGACAAAGGCATAAATGAACTGGTACTGGCATTTAATAAGTTATCTGAGGAGTATTCTCATGTTAGGTTAATACTAATAGGTGATTTTGAAGAGAACTTAGATCCGTTGGCTAACGAAACAAAAGTTATCATTCATCAGAACAAACAACTCGAGTATGTAGGACGACAATCAGACGTGAGGCCTTTTTTGGCAGCATCTGATGCATTTGTTTTTCCGTCATATAGAGAAGGCTTCCCTAACTCTGTATTAGAGGCCGGAGCATTAGGGTTACCTGCAATTGTAACCGACATCAATGGTTGTAATGAAATCATTATTCAAGGTGAGAATGGCGAAATCATTCCCCCTCGCGATGAAAAGGCACTTTATGAG
>MWBK01000167.1 GCA_002069025.1 Bacteroidetes bacterium ADurb.Bin302
GAAAAAGTTGCATCACGTCCAAACGATGTTTTAAACTCAGAAGAAGCTCGTAAAGAAGCTGAAGGTAACGAAAAATCATTGTACCATATTATTAAACCTGAAATCGATTTTCCGGCAGGTACAGACGAACACGATGCTAAGGTGTACGAAAAAGCAGCAGAGAATTTTAAAAAGTTCCAAGATAAAGGATGGCTTGTACAAGATAAAGAAGATTTATATTACGTATATGCGCAAACAATGAATGGTCGCACCCAATATGGTTTATGCGTATGTGCATACGTAGATGACTATATGACAGGTAAAATTAAAAAACATGAATTAACACGTAGAGACAAAGAAGAAGACCGCATGAAACATGTACGTGTTAACAACGCAAACATTGAACCTGTATTTTTTGCATATCCACATAATGACGAACTTGATGCAATTGTTGCAAAAGTATGTTCAAAACCTGCAGAATACGATTTTGTTAGCGCAGATGGTTTTGGACATCATTTTTGGATTATTGATGACAAAAATAGCATTGCTCGCATAACCGAAATATTCGGTAACATACCTTCACTTTACATTGCAGACGGACACCATCGTAGTGCAGCTGCCGCATTAGTTGGAGACGAAAAACGCAAACAAAATCCTAATCATACAGGTAAAGAAGAGTACAATTATTTCTTAGCTGTTTGTTTCCCCGACAATCAATTAAACATTATAGACTATAATAGGGTTTTAAAAGACTTGAACGGATTGAGCACAGAACAATTTTTAAATGCCTTAAAAGAGAATTTTATTGTAGAAGAAAAAGGTGCAGAAATATACAAACCAAACAAATTACACAATTTCTCAATTTATCTAGCCGGTAAATGGTATTCACTAACTGCAAAGATTGGTACATACAATGATAACGATCCAATAGGAGTACTTGATGTAACAATATCATCTAAGCTTATTTTAGACAACATTTTAGGAATTAAAGATTTGCGAAGTGATAAACGTATTGATTTTGTTGGTGGTATTCGCGGTCTTGGAGAGATTAAAAAGCGTGTTGATAGCGGAGAAATGCAAGTTGCACTTGCCCTATACCCTGTTTCTATGAATCAGTTAATTGCAATAGCAGATTCAGGTAACATAATGCCACCAAAAACCACATGGTTTGAACCCAAACTTCGCTCAGGACTTATCATTCACAAATTGGTTTAATAATATATTTACAGCATGAAAAGCAATGGTTTAGTATCCATAGACGACTATACAAAAGAAGACATTCTGCGTATCCTCGATTTAGCAGCTCAATTTGAAAAAAATCCAAATACCAAGTTGCTCGAAGGCAAAGTAATTGCAACATTATTTTTTGAGCCTTCAACACGTACCAGACTAAGTTTTGAAACTGCAATTAATAGACTCGGTGGACGTGTTATCGGTTTTTCAGATGCTGCAACATCCAGTTCGTCAAAAGGCGAAACCTTGAAGGACACCATAAAAATGGTTAGCAACTATGTTGATTTGATTGTAATGAGACATCCGGTTGAAGGAGCTGCAAGATACGCATCCGAAGTAGCAAGTGTACCTGTTATAAATGCCGGAGATGGTGCAAACCAACATCCTACCCAAACGATGCTTGATTTATACTCGATTAAAAAGACCCAAGGTAGACTTGATAATCTTATCATCAGTATGGTTGGTGATTTAAAATACGGACGCACTGTACATTCGCTATTAATGGCTATGAGATATTTTAATCCTACATATCATTTTGTATCGCCACCTGAATTACGTATTCCGGAACAATACAAGCTATTTTGCGATGAAAATAAAATAAGCTATGATGAACTGGAAGATATCAACAGTGTATTACCTGTATCGGATATATTGTATATGACACGTGTTCAGCAAGAACGCTTTACCGATTTGATTGAATACGAAAAGGTTCGCAACACATATACCTTACGTAATAGTATGTTGGACGTAACAAAAGACAATCTTCGTATATTACATCCCCTACCTCGCATAACTGAGATTGCTGATGATGTTGATGAAAATCCAAAAGCATATTACTTTGAGCAAGCTAGAAATGGCGTTTTTGCACGTCAGGCTGTAATATGTTCAACTTTGGGATTAGTTTAACCTTTAATTGAGAAAAACATGAAAGCAAGTCATACAGAACTCATAGTAAGAGCTCTAGAAAATGGAACAGTAATTGATCACATCCCTGCAGACAAATTATTTAAAGTTGTATGGTTATTACATTTGGATAATTTACCAAATCAAATAACTATTGGCAACAACCTTGAAAGCAAAAAAATCATCTGCAAAGGGATAATTAAAATATCTGACAAGTTTTTTGAGCATCAAGAATTAGATAAAATTGCATTAATTGCACCAACTGCAAAAATCAACATAATTAAGAACTACGAGGTTGTAGAAAAAATTGATTTAGCGCTACCGAATGAAGTCACAGAAATACTACAATGTGTTAATCCTATGTGTATTACAAATAAAGAGAACGGAATAACAACACGTTTTAATATTATTGACAAAGCAAAAGGCACTGTAAAATGCCACTATTGCGAACGGATTATAAACCAAGAAGACCTTATTCTTAAATGAAAATACAATGGAAACCGGGTACTTTAATATACCCACTCCCCGCATTAATGGTTAGCTGCGGCGAAACAGAAACCGAATACAATATATTTACAGTTAG
>MWBK01000168.1 GCA_002069025.1 Bacteroidetes bacterium ADurb.Bin302
TGTGTAAGTGATGGTGAGCCATCACCTACTTATTCGTGGGAAGAAATAAAATATGTAGATAAACCTGTTGTGTATGCGGATACACCGATTGGTTCAATTCAAGCATATGGCGGTACTTCTGCTCCTACTGGTTGGTTCTTATGTCAAGGACAAGCCATATCAAGAACAACTTATGCAGAATTATTTGCGGTAATCGGAACAGCATTTGGTGCAGGAGATAGAAGTACAACATTCAATGTTCCCGATTTAAGAGAAAGCGTTCCCGTTGGTAGTGGTAAGAATACTACTGCTACTATTGCTGTGCATGATACCTTTGCTATAGGTCAATTTAAGGATGACCAAGTAAAAGAGCATACCCATTCTATGACCCATAATCATACGGCATCATCTTCTATGACGTATGTACATAGAGTTGCAAGCGGTGGTACTACTATGACTACATCTGCTTATCCATTAAAAGACATTAGTGAAAAAGGAACTGTTAATAACATGGGAGCGTCATATAAAATGACAACTACTGTTAATAATTATACGGGTAACACAGGAAAATCTGGTTCAGGTACAACCACTCACGGCAAGCAGTTGGGTGTTAATTACATCATCAAAGCCAAGCAAACACCTGTTCCTACTGATTTCACAGACTCTTTGATAGGTTACTTAGGAAAAGAAACCAACTATAATCTTTATCCGTGGTCACACGAAAGAACTGTGGAAGCACCGGATGACAACCAAGATATTACGATTGAAAGAGATGGTTGGTATTCTATAGATTACACGTTATCAAGTGGCACTGATACAAACCATACTTTTACGCTTAGAGATTTTGACAGTCAAGGAGACGTTCATACTATAATGAGGTCAGTTTATGATAAGAGTGGTATTTTTAGGCAGACATTTCTTGTTCCTTTAAAAGCAGGAACTTATAGATATAGTCATGGTGGCATAGGTACGCTTAGTGTTTATATGAACCGTAGAGATTTTGCTTAAATACGGTTACAAATAATCAATTCATAGAGGGTAATTTATTCTACCCTCTTTATATTTTACCGAGGTGGTATTATGAAAATTAAAGATAGACTTGCAAAGCTAATTGAAGTAAAAAGCCTGATAACCCTTATGTTTTCTGTATGTCTATCTATTGCCTTTCTTATGGGTAAGGTAGATGTAAAGGATTATATCACTGTATGTATGACTGGGTTAACTTTCTTTTTCGGTTATCAGAACGCTAAAAAGAATAATGAGAAAGGAGAATAAGTATGGGAAACTTATCTGAACATTTTGATTCGTCAGAATTTATATGCTCTTGTTGTGGTGGATATAAACCTATGTCAACATTACTTATAACAATGCTTGAAAAGGTTTATGCTTACATGAACGCAAAAGCTATTATAATTAGTAGTGGTTATCGTTGTGAAAATAATCCGTGGGGATATAAAAATGATGCACATAGAAAAGCTATGGCGGCTGACCTTTGTGTACAAAAACAGGACGGAAGTTTTTATTCCTCATGGGATATTGCAGAGGTAGCAGAGCGTTTAGGTTTCAGAGGTATAGGTATTATAGATAACACATATGTTCATCTTGACACAAGAGGACACGAACCATTTGTTTATGACTTTTGGTTTGGTAATGAAATGACAGGTGAAAACTATACTACATTTCAACGTGGTACAATTTTCTATGGAGATAATAATAAGATTTCAGAGACAACTGATGATACACTTGAAAACAAGTTACAGAAGATACTTAACAATAAGGGTTATAATTTAGATGTTGATGGAATAATTGGTAATATCACACTCACTGACCTAAGAGATTATACAATTGAACCTAATGATAGCGGTGAACTTACTAAATGGACACAGGAGTTATTAAAGGTTCGTGGCTATGATGTAGATATAAATGGAACTGCTGACGAGAAAACTATGAACGCTATTCACGCATTTCAGAAAGACAACAATCTTGGTGAAGGAATTTTATCTGGTGGAGACTGGGGTGTGCTTTTACAGAAAGGTCAGGTGTAATATATGCTTACTCAGGAAGATTTCGCACAGCTTGATAATATCTATGTACGCAAAGATGATTGTAATGACCGTCACGCAGATACGACAAGAGAGATAAGTGAACTTACTATTTCTCAAACCAAAATTAATACTCAGTTAGGTATGCTTATTAAGATTAATGCCGCTGAGTTAGGTGCTGTGGGTACAGCAATCATAGCGGCAATTATGAAATTAATACTGAATTGAGGTGATAACAAATGTCTACCGATTGTAAAGCGTGTGAGAACCAAAAATGGAAAGAGCATTACTTAACAGCGCAAAAAAGATTTGATAAGGTATTAGTGGGATTAACAATCGGATTTGTTATCATGTTTACCGTGATGATACTATGTCTTTTTGTCACCGCTTGTATGGTAATAAGGACACAAAGATTTATTAATGAATTTGAATACGTAGAAGAAACCGAAATACAAATTGAACAAGATTGTAATGGACATAATGTTGTTATGTTACCAAATGGAGATGAGGTGAAAACAGATGGGGCAAAAGTACACGGAGAAGAAGAAAAGATATTGGAGAAAGAAAGCAACAAGAACAATGTTATTTCAATCGCCAAATGAAAAGAGAACATTCAAACAGAAGATAAGAGACTTTATATATAAAGTTTTTGGAATATAATTATTCTTTAGGGGATAGTGAGTTTAATACTTGCTATCCCCTATTTTTTTGTTATGTTATACTTTCGTTTTGCTTGATTTCGCTATAATAAATATGATATAATTAAGTAAAAGGAAGGTGATGTTATGGATATTTATAGCACAGTAAACTATATGAAAACAAACCATAAAACAATCTTCGGCTTAAATATCAAAGTAACTTATTATGTACGTGTGTCCACACTCAAAGAAGAACAGGACAGTTCTGTTGAACATCAAATAGCGCATTTTGAAAAGATGATATCTGAGCATACAAACTGGACTTATGTGAAAGGGTATGTAGATAGGGTGCGTGGTGAATCGACAGCTAACCGTAAGGCTTTCTTGCAAATGATTGAAGATGGCAAGAATGGTAAGTTTGATTTAATACTCACTAAAGAGGTATCACGTTTCGCACGTAATACAATTGATAGTTTAACATATACAAGGGAATTACTCAGGAATGGAATAGGAGTATTCTTTCAGAACGATAACATTTGTACTGTTGATAGTGATGCCGAGTTTCGACTTACCATAATGGCAAGTATCGCACAAGATGAAGTTCGTAAAATGTCAGAGCGTATTAAGTTTGGACACAAGCAAGCTATTAAAAATGGTACAGTTATGGGTAATAGTAGGATATATGGTTATGAAAAATTGAATGGCAAACTTATTATCAATGAGCGTGAAGCTGAAATGGTGAGATTTATTTTTGAACAATATGCAAGTGGTATGTTTGCCATACGTGCAATACAAAGACAGTTGTACGATAAAGGGTATAGGTCAAGAAGTGGTAAGGAAATAAGTCATACAACCATATGCGGTATTATTACGAACCCAAAGTACAAAGGTTATTATTGTGGCAATAAAGTTAAGATAGCTGACTATCGCACAAAGGAACAGATATTTTTGCCAGAAAAGAATGGGTAATGTACAAAGATGAAACAGGAGATATTGTACCTGCTATTGTGGACGAAGATTTATGGAATCGTGCCAATCAAATATATAAACAAAGAAGCGAGGATGTAAAGAATCAATGCAAGGGAAATAAAACTACTTCTGTATTGTCAGGCAAAATATTTTGTACGCATTGTAATGCTCCATTTTGGAGAACATCATATAGTCATAAGTTACACAAGGGAAATAATATCTATCAGTTTATTTGCCGTGAAAAGAAAATGCATGGAGCAAAGACCTGTCCTACTTTTGCAATTTATGAATCTGAAATTTATGATATCCTGTCCGATTGTTTTACACGATTACTTGATAGTATAGATGAGTATACTGTTGAATTTATAAAGATATGTAAGAAGATTATAGAAGAAAATAATTCGCAAGAATCTATTGATAGATTAGCTACTGAAAGAAACAATATAGAGCATAAGAAAGAAATGCTTTTAGATTTATATATGAATGGTGATATCAGCAAAGAAGATTTTAAAAAGCAAAACAGCAAGTTGTCATCTTCTCTCGAAGATATCATTACTAAACAGCAAAGTCTTGAAGATAATCAAAATTCAAGTAGAGATATTGAACATAGACTTGTGAAAATTAAACAGGCGATAGATGGCATTAAAAGAGATAATAAAAGATTGTCTCAGGATGAAGTTGATTCTATTATTGGTATGTATCTGGAAAGAATTGAGGTTACAGCAATTGGGAACAAGACGTTGGAGATTAATATTATCTTAAAAACAGATAATGTTAAATACAATTTCAAACGTGGTTCTGGACGCATCTTCTGGACCATACGGCCGCCGATAGAACCTGCTTCACGGGATGTGAGGTCGCCGTTATAGCCGTCCTTGAGGTTTACGCCAAGCTCAGAAGCTGACTCCATCTTAAATCTGTCGAGAGCCTCTCTGCCCTTCTGTGTCATTACTCCGCTGTTATTATTGCTGTTATTGCTCATTGTTTTTTCTCCTTTGAGTTGATTTTTTGATGCCGTGATAGTATTATGACACGCTTAGTCTTTTTTATCAAAGGAAATTTTTGCGCAATCAAAACCACCCGTAAAACGGGTGGTTTGAGGAAGCCCTAGAAGGGCTTGATACGGACACTGCCCCTTAAGTG
>MWBK01000169.1 GCA_002069025.1 Bacteroidetes bacterium ADurb.Bin302
TCAGATAGCAGTTGCCAGATAACACCAGCATTAATGCCAATATCACTTTTTATCATAATACTAATTTAAAAGTTTGTTTTCAAAGGTAAGGAAACCTTCAAAGTAATCTATGTTCTAATTTCCTGTTAAAACATCACATTTGTCTTTATCTGAATATAAATAAATAAACACACCTGTCATAACCCACGTTTTTCCATGATAATCGTCTTGATAAATATCAAATAAAAAACTCATAATTAAAACACTGCCAATATTCAGAGTTAGTCTAATTCTAATGTTTTAATGATGATTGGAACATTTTTATGGAAAAATAGATAAACATTTTAAAGTTAAATCATCATTTCTTTGCTTCAATAAAAATAATTCAAATTTATATGTATAGATACTTTCGAAATATTAGTGAAGATGGCTGCTTGAACCAGAAGGCGAAGTATGAAATACACAAAAAGCCATTCCTAACTATAGATCAAAACCACGAAAACTTTAAAACAAATGATCGTGTCAAAATTCTGTTTTCCGAAAATAGCATCCACATGGGAACGTTATTGAAGGGAAGGGAATGAAACGACACGAGCATTCTAATATAAAAACGCATAGAATTAAAAACATGAAAAAAATATCACTGCTTATTACAGTTGCATTATTCCTCAACACATTTATTATGGCACAAGATAATATACTGGCGCTAGATGAATGCATAAGAATAGGAATCAAAAATAATCTATCTATCAAAAAACAATCGGAAGAAATTCGCAAAATCAGTTATGAACACTCTGCAAGCCGTGCCAAATTACTACCTGTAATCAAAGGATTTGGTAATTTCACAAATAATGTAGATATAGGTTCTAGTGTTACCGATGGATCTCGAATGGGAGCTATGTTAGGAGTGGATATGCCATATATGACAACTCAAGGATTAAGGTATAATACTTCTATAGGAGTACAACTATCTATGCCATTATACAACCAAACCCTTTATACAAGTATTTCCATAGCACAAAAGATGAAAGAACTAACGCACTATTCATACGAAAAAGCGAAAGATGATCTCATATTAGAAATATGTAAGATATATTACTTAGCTCAAACAACCATTGAACAAATCAGGCTAACCAATGAAAATATAAATCGTCTCAAGACATTGGCTGATATAACCCAAGCCTTCTTCGATAATGGTATGGCAATAGATGTAGATATAAAACGTGTTAATATCAATATTGAAAATCTTATTGTACAACGCGATAATGCAATAGCTATGTATGATCAACAATTAAATTTACTAAAATATATATTAAATTTGCCTTTTGAATCAAATTTATCACTTGTTCATGTCAGCGTCAACGAGATGAGCGCACCCGAATTAACTGGAGTATCAAAAGATCTTAATGAATTTAAAATACTATACTCTCAAAAAGACATAACGAAAAAACAGATAAAAGTAATAAACCAAGGGTACATTCCATCACTGTCATTAGTGAGCCAGTTATCCTACACCAACTACACTGATCATTTTGACAATTATTTTCACTCTAATATATCGAATAGGCTTAATAAATGGTACAACTCTTTGTATTGGGGGGTATCTTTAAACATCCCAATATTTGATGGATTTAGCAAACAGTTAAATAGAAAAAAAGCAAATTCAGATTGTTTTAAAGTAGAAACTCAGATTGAAGACACCGAAAAAAAAATGCAAATAGATTACGATAATAAAATTAAAGACTGGTTAAATAATTACAGAAATTACACCAAACAAAAAGATAATTATTTGCTGGCCGAAGATGTATATAAAGTTACAGCTGACAGATATAAAGAAGGAATAGTATCAATGACTGAATTATTGCAAGATGAGATGAGGCTTACCGATGCACAAAACAACTTTATCAATGCACACTACAATTGCAGAATTATCAAGTTGCAACTGTTGAAATTAACAGGTAAGTTGGATAAACTTTCAAATAAATAAATTCCGTCGAAATAATATAAAAAAAATAAATATGTTAGTACCAAGTAATCATAAAAAAAAATTAAGAAAATTGAGATTATTACGTAGCACTCGTTGGTTTATGAGTGCCATGGGTTTAATAATTATAGTAATAGGAATCTATTTTGCAATTGATTTATTTCTTAATTTTAAAAGCAATGAAGTGACAAATGACGCTCAAGTAGAACAATATGTTTCACCCATTAACATAAAGGTTCCAGGATATATTCATAAAATTCATTTTACAGAGCATCAGTTTGTAAATAAAGGAGACACATTGCTTGTTGTTGACGATCGCGAATACCAAATAAGACTTAAAGAGGCCGAGGCCTCTTTGCAAGATGCAATAGCCAGTTCTCAAGTAATTGATGCAAGTATAAATACATCTAAAAGCAACATTATAGTTTTCGACTCTAATATTGAAGAAACCGAAACGCGGCTAAGAAAATTAAAAACAGATTATACAAGATATCAAAATTTATTAGCTCGAAATGCTACTACAGCTATACAAGTTGAACAAATAAAAACAGATTTAGATGCTACAACCGCTCGCTTGAATGCAATGAAACAACAGAAAAGAACGGCAGAATCATCTTCGGAAGAAATCCGTAAGAAGAGAGGAAACTCGAAGGCAGCCATTCTGAGGGCTTCGGCAGCATTGGATATGGCCAAGCTCAACTTGGCTTACACTATTATCACTGCTCCCTGTGACGGGTTTCTGGGGCGCAGAGCATTAGAAGAAGGACAATTGGTGAATGCTGGACAAAACATAACATACATAATACCCAATACACAAAAGTGGATAGTTGCAAACTTTAAAGAGACACAAATAAAGAATATATACATAGGGCAAGACGTCACTATTACTATTGACGCTTTCAACAATAAGAAATTTAAAGGAAAAGTCACTGAAATATCTAATGCAACAGGAGCGAAATATTCGTTAGTACCAGCTGATAATTCAACAGGTAATTTTGTCAAAATACAACAACGAATACCGGTGCGAATAGAATTGGAGCATTTGTCTTCCGAAGATAATATGAAGTTAGCTGCAGGTATGATGGCTATAGTAAATGCAAAGATAAAAAA
>MWBK01000170.1 GCA_002069025.1 Bacteroidetes bacterium ADurb.Bin302
TAAAATATAGTTTCATTATTGCTATTAATTATTAATTTTGTAGATGTGTTAATAACTACTTTTAAGTAAGGAATTTATTCTGTTGCTATATAATGTTTTTGTGTGTAGTATTGGTGTATTTTGCATTTACTAAGTGAATTTGCAAACTCTATAACAAGTAAATTTAATTATTATGAAGTACAAAGTTGGAGATGATTATGTAAGTGATAGATTCGAAGATGAAGGCATCACTTTTACAGGAAAGGTAATATATGCAGATGAATATTTGTTTATACTTTTCCCTATTGGTAGTCATGCAGAAGTGGTTATGGGTCATTATGCTACTTTTGATCGTTGTAAAGAACTATTTCCTGATTTAGAATGTGATTCCCCTTGTGCAGGAAATGTTAATATGGATCAGTTTATGATTATGGATCAGGAAAATGAAGATTTTTTGTTGGATGATGATGGCGAACACCCATTTGTGTGGTTTGAACGTGATGATAAATTTCGAAATGACTATTATTCAAATTATCCAGATGCAAATACTGATATTCCACTTACTTTTTATAAAATGAATGAAATTATTGAATGGTACAAACATTTTAACTACAAAAAATACAAAGCTATAGTATTAAGTAGTTGAGGTCCATCAAGTATAATAGTTGGTCCAAATTGTGATTTTGATATAATTATCAATAGATTATGAGTGTGGACGAATGGTACAGGTAAACACGAAATTACAACAACACAAACAGTTACAATAACAGATGACCAGACAAAGACCGCCAGAGCATAATAGGCGGTCTAAAACATAGCGTTTTCATTGATTTATAGAGCGTTACAGCCCGTATCAAACTTTCGTGTCGGTGGACAGGAAACTACCTCGCAATCCCTTACGGCACATACACTCGACCGCAAACGTTAACCATAAAGGCTTCTTTAGTAGTCTTTTACGATAGGTTTTTGGGATTTGAGAGTTTTGTTTTCCATTTCGGGCGGACAATTTTTTGCAGAGTACTTTTCCTCTTTTGATAAGATGGATTTTAGATAAAGGCTAAGCGCTCGATAGGCAGTTTCGCCTATAATTTATAGATTTAACTGGACAAAACATTGATAAACTGAGTTTGTAAATCTATACAAACATAAAGAGCTAACTGCCAAACCTATACGTTTGCTTGTATGCAAAAGAATGTACAAACTAAAATAGACGGACAATGAAAGCAGATGAAGACAATTCATTAATGGAAAAGATCAATACGCCTGTAGAATCTTTTCAAAGTTATTTTAAGCAAACACATCATGAAAATGTTGTCAATTTTTTCGATAAAATGGTAGAAATGTCAAAGATTGATATTGATGCTAATCGATTGACAAATAAGAAAATTACTGAAAACGATAAGAGAATTGCTGGCAATGAAAAGGCAATTAAATGGCAGAAAATATTCAAGACTTTTGCCATTATACTTATGATAATATCTGTCCTTGCAATAGTTTTTTGCGTTATTAAATTCAACTTTAACTGGGTTGTTGTCTTGGCTGTTGGATTGATTGGATTATCAATTTTTATTATCATAAAAACTAAGAAAAGGCTTGATGAATTGTACAACATTGAAGGCAAATTACTTAAAATATCTAAAAAATTACATGCTGAAGCAGAAAAGCAAATGCGACCACTCAATAATTTGTTGTATAAGAATTATAATACAGAATTATTCACTAAGACCATACCTCTAGTGCAATTTGATGAAACTTTTCTTTACAAAAGGCTATACTATATGGAGGATAAGTTTGGGTTTAATGCGGCTGAAGATGAATTTAATATGGAAAAATCGACTCTATTTGTTCAGTCTGGCGAAATAAAGGGCAATCCATTCTTTATTCGAGATAATTTACAACACACTATGGGTACTAAGGTATATGAAGGTTCACTTAGGATATCTTGGGAAACTATCGAAAAAGATTCAAGCGGTAATGTTAAAACTGTCAATCATTCACAGACTTTGTATGCCAGTGTAGAGAAGCCGTGCCCTTACTATTTCACTTTATCAAGCCTAGTATATGCAAATGAAACAGTAGACAGGTTGTCTTTTTCTAGACAACCATCTAATATCCATGAATTAAAGGAAAGGAAAGTAGAACGTTTTATCAAGAAGAAAAGTAAAGACATACGTAAAATGGCAGAATATTCGACTTTGAAAGGCGGTACCTTTACTGCGCTAGGCAACAATGAATTCGATGCTCTATTTTATGCAATAGACCGTGACAACGAGGCACAATTTAGGTTGCTGTTTACACCGTTTGTTCAGCTACAATTAACCAAAATTCTTAAAGATAATAGTGTAGGCTATGGTGATGACTTTGTGTATGAAAAACGCAAAAAGATTACTTACATCTATCCTAAACATTTGAATCATGCTACACTAAATGTACAAGATGATTATTTTGTTGGAATTAATTATGACCTAATGAGAGAAAATTTCATAACCTACCACAATAGTTACTTTAAGGAAGTTTTCTTCACTTTTGCACCTTTATTTGCAGTACCACTGTATATGCAGCATCAACCACATGAGTATATATATAAAGACTCATATAAAAGCTATTTCAGTTTTTATCAACACGAAATGGTGGTTAATTGCATCAATATAGACGAATTTGAACATCCAACCTCTGTCACTCCTAATATTGTAAAGACTTCGCTTGTAAAAAGCAGTGGCAATGTAGACGCTATTTCAGTCACTACCTGGGGCTACAGGACAGAAGAGAGAATTGATTACGTGTCTGTTTATGGGGGTGATGGGATGTGGCATGATGTCCCTGTTCATTGGGACAAATATATTAAGGTTACCAGAGAAAGGAAAATAGAAATCAAGGCTTCAGCGGATGTAAAAGATTATTTCGGCTCGCAATCAACTGCTAATTGGTTTAAAGTTGGTCGAATATATGCGCGAATAGTGAAGTAAATAAAATCAAATAATCATTAAAAAAGGAGTTATTATTATGGCAAATCAATTAGATGAAATGAGCACTGAATTTGTAAATGAGGCAGGTAGAAATATCAATGTCATTGAAAAACAGTTACCTGTTGAAGTAGGTTTTGGCTCATTTTTGTTTGAGTTAATTTTGTGGCTGCTGGGTATTATTCCCGGTGTAATCTTTTTGTTTATGAAAATAAGTGCGAAGAATTATTTTGATGCATTGCAGCAAAAAATTCAGCATAACGCTTCGCAGATTGACAATTATTTAGAGCAAAGGGTGCAAATTTTGAAAAATGTAGTTGGTATTGTTGAAAAGGCAATTGACCTTGACAAGGATGTAATGAAGTCTGTTGCAGCATTGAGGAGTGGCGGTATCCTCACAGAAGGCAACCGTAATTACATTGCATCAAACGTTGACTCTGCCATGAGGAAAATGAATCTCACATTTGAAGCATATCCTCAGTTGCAGGCTCACCGTTCTTTAGCAGATGCTATGGAACAAAATAATTATCTACAAAAAGAAATTACCGCAGCAAGAGAAGTGTACAACGACACGGTACTTCAATGGAATGCTGATATATTTAATTGGCCAACAAAGAAAATAGTTGCAGCAAGAGCGGGTTATACTACAAGAATTCCTTTCACAGCTAGTAAAGAAATTAAGGAACAGGCAAGAGCAACCTTTTTCTAGACTATTGTCATGCAGTGAAAACATGGAGACCAAATGATGCTACAAATCTTTTTTTATTGACTAAGGCAAGGCTCTATCGCAAAAAAAAATCAGTGTTTCATCTCCCCAGAGAGATTTTAATAAAAATTCGGCAAACAGTTTCGCCGAGAATTTATAGATTTAATCTTCCAAAATATGGTTATACAGAACTAAATAAAACAGTTAGGAAAAAATGGCTGGCGTTAACACAAATTATATGTTAATTGGGGTTTCGGTGCGGACAACAAAGTTCGAAGTCCGCAGCAACGGCATCGCGGTTCTATAGGAAAGCAACCCGCAATCCCCAACTGCATATAGTTCCGACCGTTATAGGGCATTTAAAAAAAAGACACGAACATTGAGAAAAGCAATTGAAATAGGTGAAAAAGAATTTGCGTCAA
>MWBK01000171.1 GCA_002069025.1 Bacteroidetes bacterium ADurb.Bin302
AACTTAAACTGCGGTCTTCGGCACTTTATATCTGGATTTGATACTAGTATTTCACCTACCGCATCTGAAAAACCAACTGTAACAGGTTGTGAATCACCGAGCTTACAGGAATTATAATTAAGTTTGGTTAGACTCATAATATCATATGCAACTTGTTCAATATCTCCTTCGCCATGCTGGATATCAATACGCAATGGCGTTGGTACTTCCCAACCATCGTATGTTCCAAGTTCTGGTTTAAAACCTGCTGCCCATAAGAATCCTGTATTTTGATTAAGTTTGAGAAATGTTCCTCGAAGAACAGGGCGGCTTCCTTCACGATATAAACGAAGTCCAAACTTATCAATCTTTACTCGTATTCCAACCAATTTGACGCCCGCTGGACACGCTTTTCTATATCCGTCAAATTCTTCTCTGTTTATATCTGATCGTGAGTGCAAAAATATCTCTTTAAGTGGTCTACCATCTAATTTTTGATATGTATCAATTACACCGGTCAGTAGATTGCATGCAGCACCGTCAGTTAAATGGAATTGTTTGTTCTTACTTGACCACCACTGTCCATACTCACCCAAGAACACTATACCATCGCCACTATCAATGAACATCTGAGCTGCACATACAGCCGTGCTACTTGTAATCTTGGGATCGGCACGGCGAAAGGCTAATCCTACATAACTAACACCTTCTCTTGCTGTAGTTAGCTTCCATGGTTTACCACCTGCCTTATAATACAATGCCGACGAAAGGTTCCACGCACGATCAGAAAGTGGTGTAAGACCACGATTGTATGATTCATCTTCTTTTGTCAATGCCAGTGTGGACTCCCTGATAATTTGAATAGGCACATCATGCTCCATTGAACGTGCTTTTATCTGCCTCCTATAGTCAGTTGACAATCGATATTGGTCAGGATTGTAATCATCAAAGACGCTCGTTTGGCCATGTATTCGATATAGGCGTTCTTTGAATGAAATGTTAGTCCCTATTCCACTTGCCACATGTGATTGTGGACGGCAATTTAACCATACTTCATCTGGTACCACACAAATGAATATATTAAATGCTTCATCTCTCTTTTTTAGAGTCTTAATTCCCTCCATGTATGTATTTACAACATCAAAAGCACGTTTATTTGGTTCCTTATGCCGGGATAATCTTGATAACTTTTCTGAATCTATTACGTGGGAGGCTGAAGAATTTTTAGGCCATATACAATGGTAAGCCGATTCAAATCCTGGATAAACAAGCCACAGCCTTTTGTTTTTGGGTTCTGGCGAAATGAATTGTGGCCTAGTTAATGCTTCCGAAAACGCAGTAAATGCTTTAATGCCCTGTTCAGTTCCAATAACACCATATGTGATACTATAGGGATGAGATGGTAGTTCCGTATCAGGTGGTCCAAATAAAGATAAACCATCACGAGGATCAGCCATTGCTTGCCCATATCGAAACTGCAAACGAGGTTCAACTAATCGTTTTATTATAAGTTCTTCACCCATCCCGTAAAACCTCGTCACTTTCTTCATTTATATATACGTCGTTATCTGAATCTTCTAAAAATAATATCTCTTCCTCAGTTCGGTCCTTGGATAGCCGATTCTCATCAATTCCGAATCCAACTTTATAGTTAAAATATTTTGATGAAAGAACAACGCTTTCTTCACCATTGCCTACAGAAAGGGTTTCTTGTCCATCAGCAAGATAATATAAGATTGCCACTGCTCTTTTAAGCCAATGATCATTCCACCAGTTTTTACATAAATGCTTTCGATATGATAAAGATTGACGATTCGTAGGCATTTCGCCATTAATATCTGTAATCAAAAGTCTTATTCTCAGCAAAATACTAAATCTCCCAATCAAATTCCTGCGTACTTCAAATGTTGGTGCTAAGTGATACCTATATTTCACACCTGATTTTTTGCGCTGTCCAACTACCAATACGTGTGTCTTACTGCCGTTATAGCTAATAAATTTTAAGCGGTTACTTTCTACGAGGTTCATCGGGAAATATAACAAACCGGTGTCAGTATGCAGTTTTAAACCTTTTTGCATACATTTCATTGTTATACTTTGTGTAAGAAGATTGGATACAATATTTAAGCTGTTAATATTATCAATATCGTCTACTACACGCCACATTGCGCCGCCTAATTTAGTGATGTTAAGTTTTGCCTGTATATTAGGAGGTGGTTGGAAAAATGAAAAATATGTTGAATCATCTTTTAAATAGACTGGCCATATTGACTTAATGAGATCTGCATCAGCGGGACTAACACTTCTACAAATATTAAAACGATGGATTACTTCAGGTATTTGAAGAATTTCTATAATATTTGTGTGTAAAGTCTCCGTATTAGTTGTTGTTACGTCTTCCTGTAATACAGAATTAGCAACTATGTTTGGTCCATCAACTAATGATTTTGGTGTATTGATACTTTTTAGTTTTTTTAAAAGTTGAGCAAGACCCGCATTCCATCCATCATCAAAAGGAATATAAGTTATATCTGATAACATCCAGTCTAGATCTGTGGCCGACAGGTGTTCTATTTTAATTGGAATAAGAAAATCACAATTTCGTTCTTTGGAAATATTTAGGGCTAATGTGCGCTCTTTTCTTGGATTTTCTTTTTCTAAAGAAGCCCTAGAGATTAGTGAAAGGAGTCGAAAAGTATTGTTTTTTATTGCCACGTCTATATCTCGTGGAAAGCTCTCGCCTCCTAAAAGTTGAAAACGGTCACACCATACTTTATAGCCCTCAGCTGTGAGTTTTAATGTAAGCCACTCAGCAAGTGCAAAATCTTCCGTAGCATAACTTATAAAAAGATGTTCGCCCATGTTATTTCGTTATAATTTAGATTGAGAATATAATATTCAAATTTAATTTCAACTTCTGTCACATAATTTAATAGTACTCTTTTATATACTCATAAGACTTATTGAACAGCTCTTCATCCTTGTGTAGTTGATATTTTAATAATGTCTTTCGTAGTGATTTTTGAACTTCTCTTTCACCTGGGATGGTATTTTGCCAGCCATCAAATCTGACGAGACGAACAATCTCATCGATGTCATTTACTATTCTTTCGACAATCGCTGGTGTTTTATCGGTTTTAAGTTCAAAGAATAATTCCGTCAGGGCAGCCTTTGCTGTTTTTCTTTTTTCGTCACTTTCAGTTTGTTTTTCAGCCTGCAAAGTTTCCTTAGCAATTTCACAAAGCTGTTTAATAAACTCAATGCTATTGATCAATCCCTGTTCGGCTTTGTTTCTTAACTCTTCAAGTCGTTCACTTAATTTTCTAAATATTGGATTACCTTTATGTCTGGCCAACCGACCGGTTAATATTTTAAGAATTCTTTCTGCCTCCCTTGGATCTTTTTTAATCATTAGATTATCTATTACTTCACCATCCAAAATTACTTCTTCCATGTCTTTGTTTATACCATCAACATGA
>MWBK01000172.1 GCA_002069025.1 Bacteroidetes bacterium ADurb.Bin302
TATAGTGCCTATATCTATATGGTAATTTAGTTGCCTTCAATGCTGCTTCTGCATTAACTCTACCAGAACCAGTTTCGATATCTGGCCCTACGGCTCCTACATCCGTAGCGGAGTATTGTAATACATTTTCTACATCTTCTGGAGTTAATGTGCCAATATCAGATGACTGGTTATCAATGCTACTAAGCATTAGTGCTGCCACCCCTGAAACGTGTGGAGATGCAAGAGAAGTCCCATTTCCAGTGAATGTATATGTATTGTTAGAATTATAGTCGCAGGTTGCATACAATTCTGATACTCCTGGGGCAATAACATCAACACCTGACCCGTATACAGATTTATACCATCTTTCACCTGTATTATCACTAGCTCCTACTTTTATGACCCATGAATCAGGAAAGGATGCTGGAAATGTATTAGTGTTCAAGTAAACGTCGGTTTGAGGTTCTTCATTTCCACTTGAGCAAACAAAAACTCTTTGTGCTTCAAATGCTGTTCTTACTGCTTCTGTTAAATTTGCATCGGCGTAATTATAGCATTGACCCCAAGAATATGGATTCCTCCAACTATTAGCAAATACATCTATGTTGGAATTCCATATTGCATCAACCATTGCACCCAAATAGATAGAAGAAGCAGAAACAAATCCAAGTCCACCTGCAGTACTAGCCATTTTATAATTATATAGCGATACACCAGGGTTTGGAGTGCCTAAAGCCATGTCTCCACCAGCGATACCAGCGACACCTTTTCCATTATTTCTCAATGCTCCTATAATTCCTGCACATGCTGTTCCGTGGCCATTTATATCATTGTTAGGATTGTTGGTAATGGGTGTATTATTAAAATAATCATAGCCTCCTTTAATTTTAGAACCTGAAAATGTACCGTCACCAAAATCCTCATGATCCCAATTGATTCCTGTATCAAAAACTGCAACGCTTATTTCTGACCTGCCAGTGGATATATCCCATGCACCATCCATTTTAATATCAGCATTTGGATATGTAGCGGTTGCATTTAAACCTGCTTGTTCTCCATTGATGAATTCATCATCGTCAGGTAATGAACAAGGAACATAGGCTAAATTTAATTGCACATCTTCACAAAGCGGGTATAATGTGATTAAGCTATCATAAGCTGCTGTTTCGCTGACATTTACTGGTAAGATAATTCTAAATGTTCTATAAAAATCAGGAGGTCTAATAGTATCACCAATTCTACTCACTAAAAGTGTGTCAAAACTTGTGCGATTGGGATGAACTTTTACAAATAAAATTTTCTCTTCATAATTAAGATTTAATTTATTATATATTGATGAAACTGTTTGTTGATCAACAAAATCCTCTATGTATGCAAATCGCAATTTTTTATTATTAACATTTGCTAAATTTAAATGTTGTTTTTCAATTTTTGCTAATAATTCATTTTTGTAATATATTGGACTATTATTTGTATCAGTAATAAATGTGGGATTTATTTCTAATTCATTGTAGGAAATGGTAATATTATTAAAATTATTTCCTGTTTCTGTAAAACCTGAAACTATTATATTTCCATCTGATGATAGGCAAATACTTGTCGGAGCATCATCTCCCGACGAAGTACCATTGAAAAAGTTTTCCCATGCAACTGTGCCGCTAGAGCTAATTTTCATTGTAACAAAATTCTTATTTCCATTTTGAACATATGTCCCTGTCAAATAGGCATTACCATTATTGTCTACTATTACACCATTGCCTTCATCATCATCGTAAATACCAGGTTCTGAAAATTCTTTATTCCATAATAAAGTACCAGTTGGCGAATATTTTAATACGATAATATTGTGTCCAGAGGTTGTTGTTGAAACATATCCTGCAATAAATACATTACCTGAAGCATCTATATCTATTGAATTAGCACGATCTTCAAGATTTTCTCCATCATATGTAACAACCCATTCTAAATTTAAATTAGCACTTAGTTTTAAGGTTTTTATATCATAGCTACCGTTATTTTGATTAAAGTAGGCACCTGTTAGATAAATATTCCCTGCGTTGTCTTTACAAATGGCTGTTGGCTTATCAAAGCCGTTACCTTGAGATACTACACGATTAGTGTTTATTACTGCGCCAGAATCATTGTATTCAATTACTACTATATCCCAATTAATCGAAGCTTGTGTACTTGCACTAGCACCTGTGACATAAATGTGATTTGTAATTGGATTATATTCAATTCCTGCAGGTACTTCATGTCCCATAGCATAGTCATATCGCACATACCATTGTTGTACACCAGCACTAGAGTATTTAATAGTTACAAAATCTGATAAAGCTGTTGAATCCATACTGAAACCTGTTACATATACATAATCTAAACTATCAAGTATCAAAGCAGAAGGAACGTCAACATTATTTCCACTGCCATTAAAAAAATTTATCCATTCTTGATTACCTGCCTCAGAATACTTAATTATTACATAGTCATAATGAGTTGAAGAACTAAAAGATGTTCCAATTACATATACATTGCCATTTTCATCTGTCTTTACGGATGTTGAATAATCTTTTCCATTTGAATTTCCATTGAAAGTATTTTGCCAAATTGTACTACCATTCATATCG
>MWBK01000173.1 GCA_002069025.1 Bacteroidetes bacterium ADurb.Bin302
CCGTAACATGATTGAAAAGAAGGGAATCACTTTTCACAAGAATGTGCAGTTGATGAAGCCGATGGCATTGAGCGATTACAATAAATTGCAGATGAATGCCTTTGCAGTGTTATCGGACAGCGGTACCATTTCAGAAGAATCATCGATATTGAATTTCAGGGCATTGAATATTCGTGAAGCACACGAACGTCCGGAAGCGATGGAAGAAGCCTCTGTAATGATGGTGGGACTGAACCCTGAACGGGTGATGCAGGGACTGGTGCAATTGCAATATCAATCGTTAGGCGAGGAGCGTAATTTCAGACCCGTTGCCGACTATAGCATGCCCAACGTGAGTGAAAAGGTGGTGCGCATCATCATCTCCTATACAGATTACATTAAACGGGTGGTTTGGAGTGAGTAAGATGAATATTATCTTGCTTGTCAAGTTTCAAATGCTTATAAACATGTATCCAAAGTACTAAATGAATAGTATTTTGTTAATAATAAACACAGTATTAAATAATAGAAGTAAAGATAAATTATCTGTGATAGATGAAAATTTTAATCTAAGAGATGATTGTGGTCTTGATTCTCTAGATTTAGCTGAATTAACTGTAAGAATAGAGGCTGAATATGATGTTGATATATTTGAAGATGGAGTAGTTGTAACTGTTGGTGATATTTTGAAAAAACTTAATTGAAATATGATCAAACTTTTTTTTAAAGACACTTTTGAGGGCGTTGAAAAAACCTATGAAGATCTTTTTTCAGATCTTTCAAATAGTGTAACTTATAATAAGTTTTGTAAAAGTGATTCTTTTTATGAGGTTTTCAAGCAGATTATACAATCTCTAATTATTGGAGAAGAAATTATACTTTTGGATTCTGATTTTGCTGATAATGAAATTATAAAATTAGTGGGTGTAGAATATAAAAATAATAAAAATAAAAGATACAACAAAACGGTAATTTTACAATTCTCTGATATACAGGAGAAAATACTAATTAATAAAAAAAAGTGGAAAATCACTTTGTTTACGTCTGGTACAACTGGTGTTCCTAAAAAAATATCGCATTCGTTTGATTCAATCTCACGATCTGTAAAAAAAGAAGAAAAACGAGCTGATGATATATGGGGATTTGCATACAATCCGACTCATATGGCCGGACTGCAAGTATTCTTTCAGGCCTTTATGAATCAGAATACAATAATTAGGTTATTTGGTTTACAGAGAAAAGATATTCTTACACAGATTAATGAAAACATAGTTACAAATATTTCTGCAACTCCTACATTTTATAGATTACTTTTACCCGCCGATCAAATCTGTTCGAGTGTCAATATGCTAACTTCTGGTGGTGAAAAATTTGATTCAAATACGTTGAACTCTTTGAAAGTAATGTTTCCTAATTCAAAAATCAGAAATGTATATGCATCAACAGAAGCAGGTTCTTTGTTTTCTTCAAATGGTGATGTTTTTACTATAAAGTCTGAAATTTCGAAATTTATTAAAGTTGAAGATAACGAGATATTTTTACATAGATCACTAATGGGTAATTCGTCGGGTATTAAATTTAATAGAGATTGGTATGCTACTGGAGATTTAATCGAAGTTATTAAAGATGAACCATTAACATTTAAATTTATATCTCGTAGAAATGAAATGATTAATACCGGAGGATATAAAGTAAACCCTACAGAAGTTGAAGAAACATTACGTTTAAATAAAATGATTAAAGAAGTTTATGTATATGGGAAGAAGAATAGTCTACTTGGTAATATAGTTTGTTGTGAGATTGTGAGATTAAGTGATTCTTTAAATGAGAAAATGGTCAGAGACTTTTTATCAGATAAGTTGCAAGAATATAAAATTCCAAGAGTAGTGAAATTTGTTGACATTTTAGCTACAACAAGAACTGGTAAGTTAAAAAGAAAATAGAGAATTGATGAAAAATATTATTGTTACAGGGGTTTCACGTGGTTTGGGATTGGAAATTGTTAAGTCTTTATTGTCCGTGAACGAATATTGCGTGTTTGGAATAAGTAGAACCATGACCGAAGAATTAGAGGAGCTTATATCTAATAATGGATCACGATTAAGATGGAAAGCGTATGATTTATCGAATGAAAGTGATATTCGAGAAATTATATTTAAAGATTTTATTGGATTTAATACACCAATTCATGGTTTCGTGAATAACGCTGCAGTTGCATACGATGATATCGTTACAAACTTAAATTATGAATCTTTGGTGCGCATGTATAATGTGAATGTCTTTGTCCCAATGATGATAACTAAGTTTGTCATTAGACATTTCTTACTCCATAACATAAAAGGCAGTATAGTACATTTATCTTCAATAAGTGTACACACAGGTTACAAAGGTTTAGCGATGTATGCTTCATCAAAGGGAGCATTAGAAGCATTTTCAAAAAACACGTCCAGAGAGTGGGGTGAGAAATGTATTCGATCGAATGCTTTAGTTGCTGGTTTCATGGAGACAAACATGAGTTCAACACTTTCTTCTGATCAGAAGAACAGGATCTATAAACGAACATCTTTGAAAACTCCAACAACTACAAGATCAGTAGCAGAAACAGTTGCATTTTTATTGTCAGATGCTTCCGAATCGATTACTGGCCAAAATATTCATGTTGATTCAGGTACTATATAATGGAAATAAAAGTTTGTACTACAAGTGAATGGAATGAGAATGAATGGTGGTCTTATTGTAAGAACTTTAATTTAGCTTTCCAATCGGATTCTGATATTGAGAAATTTAAACATAGTTATTTAACTACTGTAGATGGTCATTCCTATCATGCACTATTGATTAATGATAATTTGGATATCGTTGGTTCATGTACTGTGATTCCTCTTTTGTATAAAAAAAATAAAGAAAACATTAAAATCGGACAAGCTGTAGGGGTTTTCATTCTAGAAGAATATAGATCAGATCCTTTAATGTTGAGAAAGATGTACCATAAATTAAAAGATTTATTAATTCGAAATGGTGTTGTTGCTGTTTTGGCAGTTCCTAACTCAACATCATATTCTTACTGGAGAAATATTGTTAAATGGCAAGATGTCGGAGATCTTACATATTGGGCTTTACCAATTAGGGTCGGAAATATCATTAATAAGTGGAAATTTCTAAATTTCATTTCATTGACTTTAAGCTATCTGAGTTTGAAAATTGGAAATTTTCTATCATTATTAATGAATAATTCGCAAAAAAAATATAAATACGAGATTTGCAAAGATGAGATCTTTTATAAATATCGTTATTCTTCAGCCTATAAAACAATCATTATTGGCAAATATCTTTTTATATACATACTTTATAATGAAAAAGGTATAAAGACAGCTTATCTTCTAGAGTCATATGAAAATGGGAATACTACATTTAAATCTATACACAAAGGAGTTAGTTACATTAATAAAAATAATAATGTTGATATAATTCTTTATATTGGTCCACTAAAGCTATTTCAAACTGTTTTATTAAAAGTCCCAAAAAAAATTCATCCAAAACGTTTACCATTAACGTGTGACATTTTATTGAATGATAATAAAGAATATTATTCAGATATGCTTGAATTCTCAAATTGGAATTTTGGTTTGTTAAACTACGATGTAAGATGAATAAATAACTTATAAATTACGAATTATACAGTTAAAATGAGAGTCCTTTTTTTAATGTTGGACATGCCAACAGATTTAAATTCATCAAACCTATATCTCGATTTGGCGTTAGAGTTCAAAGATTATCAACATGAGGTATATGTAATTGCACCTGCAGGGGTAAATCAAAAAACAGGTTTATATAACGAAAGGGGGTTGAATGTATTACGAGTAGCGACCTTTAAGCAAAAGGGAGTAAGAAGTATATTAAAAAAAGGATTCGCACAGTTGCTGTTGCCATATCAATACCGTACAGCTTACAATAAGTTTTTGAAGAATCAGCTGTTTGACTTGATATTGATGCCTACACCGCCTATTACACTGACCAAATTAGTATTACATATTAAAAAAAATACCAATGCATTGTTTTATTTAATATTACGTGATATTTATCCACAGGGTGCAGCAGACATTGGTTTGGTTAGATTCCGTTTTATCTATCACTATCTCAGAAAACTTGAAATACTTACCTATAAGACAGCCGATATTATTGGCTGTATGTCACTAGGAAACATTGAGTATATTAAAACACACAACCCATACCTTGATAGTAAAAAACTAACACTTCTTCCAAATTGGCAAAAAGCATCCAATTTGGAAGAACTCACCATTGATGTGAGAGAAAAATACAAACTAGAAGATAAATATATTGTGTTGTTCGGCGGTACCATTGGATATGCTCAAAAGGTGGATAATATTGTAATTTTAGCCGAACACTATCAGAATGATGTCAATATTGTTTTCCTGGTTATTGGTAACGGTGTGATGAAACAATATCTGAAGGATAAAGTTGCTCAGAAACAATTAAATAACGTAATATTCCTGGATAGTTTGCCTCGAAATGAGTATATGAATTTTGTTAAATCGGCAGATATAGGTTTAATAACCATTGATGAGCGTTTTACAGTACCTACCATTCCATCTAAAACCACTTCCTATTTTAGTCTGAAATTACCAGTACTTGCCATAATCGATCAACATACAGATTATGGAAAAATAATTGATGAGGCTAAAGCTGGATTATGGTCTGTTGGTGGAGATAATGATAAATTGTTTGAAAACTTTGACAAACTATATAAAGACAATAATCTGAGGATTGCTTCAGGAGAAAACGGGTATAAGTACTTCCTTGAAAACCTTACATCAAAACATGCATACAACACAATAATTAAAGATATTCATGGTTAATATTCTATCGTTTGATATTGAGGAGTGGTTTACTTACGAAAACCTATCTGTTGATAAAGAAAGTGAGAAGAGACTGGAAATTTATCTTGACTTGTTCCTTGAACTATTTGATGAGAAAAATATTACTGCAACCTTCTTTGTGCTGGGGTCAATTGCGCGTTCACATCCACATGTCATCAAAAAAATTGTGAGCGGAAGACACGAGGTGGCTTGTCATTCAGATGAACATAAGTGGCTTACCGATTTCTCCCCTGATCAGTTTGAAGAGGATACAAAGAGAGCTATTTCATCAATAGAAAATGTAACAGGAAAGAAAGTTAAGTCTTATCGTGCACCTGCATTTTCGATCACTCCTTCCAACAAATGGGCATTCGAAATCCTGAAACAATATGGTATTGAATATGATTGTTCCATATTTCCGGCAGGTCGTGATTTCGGTGGGTTTGATAATTACGAAAAAGATGTACCTTCAATCGTAAGTTACAACGGTATTGAAATGAAAGAACTGCCAATGGGTATAGCCACTATTCTGAATAAGAAGATAGCCTATTCCGGAGGGGGGTATTTCAGGTTGTTACCATATAGAACCATCAAAAAAATCATCTCTTCAAGAGATTACAACATGACCTATTTTCATCTCAGGGATTTTGATGTGCAACAAAAAAGAAAGATGAACCTGA
>MWBK01000174.1 GCA_002069025.1 Bacteroidetes bacterium ADurb.Bin302
TACCAGTTGAACACATTCGGAAATTCAGGCTGCTTTATTCCGGGGTGACAGTTTTCTCAATGTTTGGATTAACAGAATGTAAACGTGTAGCTTATATGCCGCCCCAATTTCTAGATATAAAACCAGATTCGGTGGGAAGACCGATTCCAAATTGTGATGTTTACATAATTGATGAAAATGGTGCAGAGGTGGAGCGAGGCCAAGTAGGACAGCTTGTTATCAGGGGTTCTAATGTTATGCAGGGGTATTGGAATTCCCAGGAAATTACTGCGAAAGCATACAAAAAGGGTAGGTATCCCGGTGAATCACTTCTGTATTCAGGGGACTATTTTAGGCAGGATAATGATGGGTTTCTTTATTTTGTAGGCCGAATAGATGATATGATTAAATGTAAAGGTGAAAGAGTAAGTCCCAAAGAAGTTGAGAACTGTATTTGTATGGCTAAAAATGTATCCGAAGCAGCAGTAATTGGTTTACCCGATCCAATTTTAGGGCAGGCGATTAAGGCATACGTTGTAGCAAAAGAGGGTACTGTTATTGATGAAAAAGAACTGCTTAAATTTTGTATGAAAAATCTGGAGAATTTCGCAGTTCCCAAATTTATTGAAATCATTGATCGGCTTCCAAAAACACCTAATGGTAAAATCGATAAAAAGATACTCGTACAAAAAAGTACTGATTTCTAAATATCATAACGAAAGAGGTTTGATTTATGAATAGTAAAGATATAATCCGAGATTATATTATTGAAGAATTAATGATGGGTGAGTCTGCAGGGATTAACGACCAGACATCATTAAGAACGACCGGTATGGTTGATTCTACCTCAATGATGGACTTGGTAGGTTTTGTTGAAGAGAAGTTTAATATAACAATTAGTGATAATGATGTGATACCCGAAAATTTCGATAGTATTGCAGCAATCGCAGCGTTAGTTGAACGATTAACTGTTTAAAACTTCCAAATACTTTTTAAAATTATGAATATTACTCCAGAATTATTCCGAATGTATCCATCCTTAAATGAGCAAATCCCATGGCGAACGATTGCTGCATGGCCTTCACCTATACAAAAAATAGAATTTGCAAACAGTAGCTTATGGATAAAACGCGATGATCTGTCTTCAGAATCGTTTTCCGGTACAAAAATTCGTAAACTTGAATTCATTATTGCTGATGCTGAAAAAAAAGGGTTTAAGCATATTGTTACCATTGGTGGAATCGGTTCAAACCATTGTGTCTGTACGGCAAAAGTCTGTAGACAGCTTGGTATGGATTGTACCTTGTTACTTTTCAAGCAGCCAATAAATTCTTTCGTAGTTAAGAATCTAACTGAAATGGCTGAAAACGGTGTCGAATTGATTCTTATTGACCCACCGTCAAATGATCAAATTTACTTCATGTCAATTCAACGGATTGTGAAAAAAAGAAATGCATTTTTCATTCCTTTAGGCGGCTCATCGCCAGTAGGTACTATTGGGATTGTTAATGCTGTCTTTGAGCTTAAAAAGCAAATAGAGGATGGTGTTATACCATGTCCAAATTATATATATAGTGCACATGGTTCAGGTGGTACACTTGCCGGGCTTGCATTGGGAGTGCATTTAGCTGGATTAAGTACAAATGTAGTGGGAGTAAGTGTAGGAACAGCCTCAGATTTTAAAAAAAATGCAATCGATGAAAATGTGATAGCAAACTTAATGTTGAAGACGCAATTATACCTTTACAAATTCCTGCGTGATACTAATTTTGTCTCTACAAAAGCAAAATCTCCTTCTGTTGAATACAAATATGAAGGTGCTGGATATGGGCATATCAGTCAAGGTGAATCGACGAACATTGCATTAATGCAAAAGGAATCAGGAATAAAATTGGATCCCGTTTATACAGCAAAAGCTTGTGAAGCTGTATTAAGGGCTGTCGAAAAAAGTAAACCTGATGACAAAATTCTCTTTTGGTTAACGGGTAAAAGTATTGTGGATACTGACATCAAAATAGATATGGCAAGCTTCCCAGTAGAGTTTCAGAATTTATTTAAAGCGGAACTGGCCCATGGCTATTAATACAAGGCATCAATATTTTGCACACTGTTCAATAGAATGAGGATTATAATGCAAGAAATTCCTTTAAAATCTATCCCTAAAAATAATTATGAATGGATGAATAATTTTCGCGGTGCAGCAGCTCTGTTCATCTGTATACACCATTGGTTTGCAAGATTATACGACGATATTGGAATTTCTTTTATTGATACACCTATTCATTGGTTTACTCAGGCAACAGGTTCAGTCGTTCAGTTGTTTTTTGTACTAAGTGGAGCTGGGCTGGTTGTTTCATATTTCAAGAAACCAGTTATGTGGAGTGATTGGGCGAAAAAACGATTTATAAAAATAATAATCCCTTATTGGGTGGTTGTATGTTTTACTTTCTTTTTAACACAATTACTACATCATCTCAGCCCTGCATTCTTTTCCCAAGTGTATTTTATGAAAGATTTAGGAGTATATATCTTTCTACTACAAAATTTTATTCCTATGCCATTTTATATGGTATCTAGTCTTTGGTATATACCAAATATTATAGGATTATACTTTGTATTTCCTCTAATTTTAAAATTCAATAATAAATTTGGAACTATTTCAATGTTACTTGTCTCATTTGTCGTATCTATTGGGAGTACTGCATTAGTCATTATGTTTGGAGGCAACCCGGAACATCATAAATCTGTATTTTTGTTCTTTGTTTTTTTATTTGCTTTAGGTATGGTCCTTGGACAAAAAAGCACCTATGATCAAAACTTTTTACAAAAAATATCTAGCTTTAAAGCTGCGATAATCGGTCTTCTATTTTATTTCGCATCCTGGGCTTTACAGCAATATTATTCGAATGGAAGTTACTTTAATAATGCATTAACTGTGTTAGGCCTTCTTCCGATTGGGTTGTGTTTCTTTAGAGTAACAGGAAACTCAATTATTACAAGAATATTCCAAAAAATAAGTAAGTGTTCGTATTATTTTTACCTCATTCATGTCCCAATTTTAATTTACATAATTAAACCGATTGCCAAATTCTATATGGATAAATTTATCTATCACATTTTGTTTTTTATTTGTGGGATAGTGTTTGTTCTTTTTATTTACTTCCTTTCAAAATGGCTTACAAATACAACTAACTTTATGGTTAGTTTAGCGAAACAGCAAATCGTACCAAAAACAAATATTGTTACAACCAAATGAGGAACTATCACAAATGTGGAAAAGACATTCCGAAAATAAATTGTCTGGCTTAATAAATCGTATTTTGCAATTAATATCGTTATATATACCGTCCAGTAGGTTACGTGTTTCATTGAATCGGCTACGCGGTGTAAGTATTGGGAAGGATTGCTGTATAATGGTTGGTTCTATAATCGAAACATCACAACCAACAAGGGTGATGATAGGAAATCGAGTTAATATCGGTATAAGATGCATTATTATGGGTCATTTCCGCGATCGTGACAATGCCGTTCGAGAAATGGATAAAGATGGATTTTCTGTTAAAATTGGTGATGATGTATATCTTGGGCATAATGTAATTGTGTTACCGGGTGTATCTATTAATGAGGGGGCTGTTGTTACAGCCGGCTCAGTTGTCACACGTAATATTCCAGCATTCACTATGGTGCAGGGTAATCCTGCAAACCCCGTTGCCAAATGCGGTATTGCTTTAGGTTTAAATACG
>MWBK01000175.1 GCA_002069025.1 Bacteroidetes bacterium ADurb.Bin302
AAACCAAATTTCTGATTTAAAGCAAAAAAATTATGATGCAACTCAACCTTACCTTATCAATGTAGGATTAGGCGCTTCAGATTTATCTACCCGATATCCATGGACGCAAGCACTTCGTGTAACAGGCTATGTTGTGAACACGGGGTCACTACCAGCATATAATGCAAAATTACATGTTGTTGTATACTTTGCAAGTGGCGCTAAAGCAATTGATACAGAAATTTCCTTAGGTAGCGGGATTATTAGTAGCAATAGCCAAGTAGATGTAAACGTTGACATACCCTATTCTGGGGGGTCCTCAATTGTTGCATCATCTGCAAGTCTAACTCCCAAATGGACAGTTGCCCCATAATTAGATTCATTTATGCCTCTTTTCTTTTACTTTTTGTGGATATTAAATAAATGGTTTTTTCGCAGGTATTATAACATGTGGTTGCTCTTCATTTTTATATATGTAATTTAAATTGTTATTTTATAAATGCGCGGTTAACTTTGAATATACTTACATCATTATTTCTAAAAATGCAACTAAAATATTGATTATTATTAAACCTTGGAACGGGGTCTGAAGAAGTGGCGACAACATATGATATGTTCCACACTTTTATTGCATCTAGAGCATCAAAAAAGGTAATTGTTTCATCGGAAATTATGTCAAAATATGTATTGTAATTAATTGAAATTAGCCTATTTATTTCATCATCTTTTTCTATAGCGTTAATTGGAGTTGTGCCAGTATAAAATTCCATTTCTCTTTTTATTGTTCCACCAAGATTATTTACAAGTTCAAATGTATCTGGGTTCTCAATAAGTGTTATATTATTATTAATATTTTGTTCGTTAGGAAAAATTATTTGGCTAAGTATTTTTGCACTTAAATCAACAAATACGATATTTCCTTCTTGTTGGATTACTCGTCCCCTTGAAAGGAAAGGAAAATGTAGCCAATCAAAATTTAATCCTTCAATTTTACTTTCTAAACTAATGGAAATTTTTGCAAATCGTATTCCCTTATAGCTTGTTATTGAGGTAGTGAAAATATATGCGTCATTTTCTCTAATTATTTCAATCTTCGCCGATTTTGAGTCGTAATTTATATGTGTGCTATTTATCGGTACATCTGAAAAACTAGTATAATTTGATGTATTGTTGTATCTATATAGAATATTGATGTCTTCGTCTTTGAAGAAGAAAAACGGGTAGACAATAGATGAATTGGTTATTTTTGTTGTAATTTCAAAATTATTTGCATTATTCAGTTGCTTGTTGTGGTTAATATGAATTATTCCATTATCAATGAAATAGTCAGAACGTAATAGATTTCTCGCTATTGCTGCTGCTTCAAGTTCATGAGATAACATCAAATGTTGTGGTGGTACTGCACTTAAAGTTGGTCTTTGAGCAAAACCTGCAATCCACCAACCATATTCTGCATTTGCAACAAATACTGAGTTGTTGAGTGTATTTGCCTTAATCCATTCTATTGCTTCGTAACCATCGCTGGTCATTACTTGATAATATGATGCAAATTCTGCTCCTTGATTGGGTTTAATTAGAAGTGGCGTAAAAAATATGGCTGTACTTATTAAGCTGAAAATTAGAAAGAAATTTAAAAATCTCAATATTTTGGCAGAGCATCTTTTTTGTATAGTTGTTCTTATGTTGTTTTTTGTTGCTTTAAAAGCTGTTTGTGATGCCAATTTTATTGTTTTTAAAATTATCACGCGTGTCCTTTCGATAAATAATGCTAAACAGATGATTAATGGAAAATTTAGAAAATATAAAAAACGGCTATAGTCTAAATATATGCCGGCGATATGGCTTTGTGTCATAATTGTCGGAACTGCTATCCATGATGCGAATAGGACTGCTGGGAGTGTAAAATATTGTTTCTTGTATAGTTTTGAAATTATGAAAAAAAACATGATAGGTAAAATCAGTAATAATATATTTTCAACAGGGATGGCTTTAGTTTCAAGTAATGCGAGTTTTGTTTCTAATACTGCTCCAGTAACCGAGCCTTCTGAACCAAAATGGACAAAAATGTATTTGACCATATAAGGTGAAATTATTAATAGTCCAAGTGCTAACGATGGTATCCAAAAAGTTATTTTTTCTTTTAATTGTGCTATTTTTTTTGACATCAATGCCAATATTGATGCTAATAACACAATTGCGCTAAAATTTAGTGCACTAAATGTATGGGTTAAAAATAATGATGCGAGAAGCAAGGAAGCGACTATGAAATAGTTCCTTTTAGCAAAATTTGTTTCTTGCAGATAGAGATTTGCAATAATTGAAATTAAGAATAAGGCAACAATGTTTGAATATCCCCCCCAAGATAACATTTCGATATCACCTGCACATAATATGACTAAAAATGATCCAATAAGTGCAGCCGTTTCGTTCCAAATTCTTTTTAAAATCAAAAATGTGGATAATACCATTAATGCTGAAAAAAATGCAATAACAATAGAGTGGCAAACATAATCAGGTAAATTTGTAAATGCTTTAATTAAGATAATGAAAATGTGGTAATTTGGGTTTGTTGCTGCTAATCCGCCTCCCATATGATAGTAATTTGAAAAGAAATCTGTATTGTGCATAAGCGAATTTATGAAACTTTCGTGTTGACCGATATCTGCGCCTGGGGGATAAATATTTACATTTAATAATAGAAGCCGATAGGCAAATGAAAACACAAAAAATAACAATACTGCTATGTTTTTTTGTGTTTTTTCAATCACTATTTTACTTCCTGCTAAACGTGGATGAGAGTATTTTAGCAAATTAGATTTGAATGAACTAAATTAATTTTGCGCAGTAAACCGTTGTAAACTGTTATACTTTGTTAGAATCATGTTAAATTTAATAGATTTGTTGGTTTTTGTCAATTATGTTCTTTGAATTGTAGAAAGCTTTTATATGTTGAATGAGCAAATAGTCAAAAGCTAGTTTGGTGTTGGAATGAAATTAAATCTTTCACATACATTAAAAATTACATTTCTTATCCTATTGATTCTCGGAATTTCGCTGCAATCAGTAGTGATTTGTGCTAATGGGCAATATAGTCCTAGATATTCTTTAAATGTGCAAGTCAATAACTATGCTGGTGGTACGACTTCTCTTACTGGAACAACTTATTATGATCCGGGTGTTTCAGTTCAGATAACAGCTAATCCCAATGCTGGTTATGTGTTTAATGGTTGGTATTTGAACGGAGTATTTCAAAACAAGCTTTCGACTATTACAATAACTATGCTTCAAAATAATGTTCTTTCAGCTTCATTTAGTCAACAAACTATGTCTTTACAACTTACAGTTGATCCTATAGTTGGCGGAACAACTAATCCTCCTGTTGGTACTTTATTTTTTGCAGCTGGAAATACCGTTGAGGTTACTGCAACCCCTACCTCGGGGTATTTCTTTAATGGTTGGTATTTGAATGGGGCATTTGTGGGAACAAATGATAGGCTACTCGTTACAATGGATGGTAATAAACAATTAGTTGCCTACTTTGGTACTTCTCCAGTTACACCACCTCCGTCCCCTTCTCCATCTCTTTCGCCTTCTTCTTCTCTGTCTCCTTCTCCATCTCCCTCGACTTCATCTTCACCTACGCCCACTCCATCCTCATCTCCAACACCTACACCATTGCCTACTGCTGCCCCTGTTGTATTGCCTCCTGCTACTTTGGATGTTTCTGTTGATAGCTCATCAGCATATTCAGGATTGAGTACAAAAATTGGCGGTAAATTATCTGCTAATGGTATGGGTTTACCAAATACTGGTATTCTATTGTATCTTAGCATATCTGGAGGTGCATCTTGGGATGTTTTATCATTTGTAAATACTGATTCAGATGGTAAATTTACCGTTTCATGGCAGCCATCTGTAACAGGTAACTATCTTCTTAATGCTACTTGGTTAGGTAACTCGGAATATTCAATGACAAGTAAAATTGTGAACTTTGCATTAACGGCTTATAAAGAAGAAAGTGTCTTTTCAGTAACATCTAACTCAACACTATCTGGTCTTGTGTTTGATTCAGAAAACAAGCTATTGCGATTTACTGTGTCTGGACCTTCTGGTACTAATGGTTATGTGAATGTAGTAATTCCAAAAAGTTTGCTTGCTAATATTGCTAATTTGGATGTGTTGCTAGATGGTAATCAATTACAACATAGCTATGTTTCTCAAGAAGACTCTTGGATTGTATTTTGCACATATTCACACAGTACTCACGATGTTTATATACGGTTGGATTCTGTTTCAACAATTCCATTTGCCTCGCCATCGCCGTCATCTTTGCTGACTTCATCGCCGTCATCTTTGCTGACTTCATCGCCGTCATCTTTGCTGACTTCATCGCCGTCACCTTCTAATGAAAACAATATTTCATCGATGCTGCCAAATATTTTGCTGGGCATAATAATTGTTGTGGCCGTAGTTGCCGTTGTATTTTTCCTTCTAAAGCAAAGATAAATATGCAGATAACTTGCCACTTTTTATTTTTTTGTCCATATTCTCTCAATCTGATAAAACTTATCAAATAAAACTGTTAATTATTTTACATATATTAATTTTCATAAAAATTTCTTCTTATGATTTTTTCGAAATTTACATTTTCTTGTTAATAGTCTTCTGCCATCATTTTACCTTATAATTTCGGGCTTTAATGTATATGCTATGTGGCTCGATGCATTTTACGATAAATTGTAAATAATTATCTATGGAGCAAACTTTTATTTTATTTAGTAAAGAGTGTTATTTGAGTATAGTCAAAAAGTAAATTAGTCTCTTGCAGTAATGAGGCTGCATTAAAAGGTCGCTTAACAACATTTATTAATGGTTATTTTTGCTCAGTTTAAGATTGAAAGTTGATGAGATGATAGATACTAACTATATCATTTTTACAACCAAATTTACTATACCTCTTTAACTATGCCTGTAAATTTTCCAGTAAATAGTACTATTTATATGGAAAATTTTGCTGTGAATTTTAATTTTTGTCTCTACACCGGGCAAGATATTCAGTAAAAATTCGAAACATTATGGGCTTACTGAAAATAGGTAATCAAAAAGAATAGCCATTCATATAACAGGTTTTTATGTTGCTATGTAAGGTGCGTGTGGATAGATGATACTTATTTCATTAAGTGTTCTTCTTGATGGTAAATGTACATTAAATGTAATTATAGTTGATGACACTGTTATTTAGATTGATTTTTTTAGTTTCCTATTTGAAGGTGTTGTTCTTGTAGGCACCCACTTTTTGAGTAGGCAATAAAAGAAATCTAATCAGTTCTGACTTGAACTATATTTACTGTAAACGTATTATATTACAAAAATCTCAAACAGTTATTGTCTTGAAACAAGTTTTTTTCTGAACCTATCTGAAAAATCATATATTATAGCTAAATGGTTCGCTTGTCCATAGAATTATGGCTAAATTGGCAAAAACCAACACTTGACTTTTCGAATAAACTCTATCTAACTCAATAATGTAATAATTAAACAAATGGTGTTTTATTTTTTCGAAATAGATAATACTCTCCAATCCAATAGTATCTTTAGTGATTTTATAGCCTATTTATTGGAGGATTTATAGTTTGAAATATCAAATTATTGTGAACCGAGATGGCTGTATAGCCTGCACTACTTGTTACATGATGGATTCAACTCATTATGAAAGTGATGCATCAGGAAAGTCCCAAGTCGTTGGCGGAACAACCAATGGCACCTCAGAGGGAACATTCGAAGACGAAAACATTGCTGAAGCACAGACAGCTGCAGATTCCTGCCCCGTAAGTGTAATAACAGTCGCCAAGCTCTAACACATTCATTTAATAGCATATTGTATTTGCTAAAAGCAGCAAATCTTTAAACTATGTATCTATATTTTTGGTGTGAGAACTATGATCAAGGTGGAAGATGAACAGGGTCTTTCAAGCCAGCTAGAGGCTAACCAGAACCGTGACGTGATTGTGCTATTTTACTCAACTTGGTGTCCATATTGTCGTAGCTTCCAACCTATCTTTGAAAACTACGCAGAAAACTCAACATCAGAAGTCTACGTGAAAATTCCCCTAGATGAAGATGAAAATCCTCTCTGGGACAAATATTCCTTAGATGCAGTGCCATCAGTTTTACTATTTCGAAATAACCAAATAATAAAAAGACTTGACTGTGAACGCGGAGTAGGTCTTAACGAAGCCAAATTTCGCAACTGGTTAGAAAAACCTTAACCGCCTTAATCTTCTTACCAATATTTGTCTACAAACTCAATAATACGTGTTGGTAATTGGAGTTAATTATTGGTCAGTATTGTTTTTTAACTGATATTTTTGACTCTTGAGCTAATTAATAGAATAATTTGGTTAATTCACTTTAAATTGTCAAATTTCAAGGTTTAATGAGGTGAATAATCATTAAAATTGGCTACATTTGCAATCTAAGACTAAGGGAAAGATATTTACCTCTTTATGTCTGAAGTATTGGATAAATCAATTTCATAGGCGAAGTTTTGATGCAGCGAAATGATTATCTTAAAAACCCTGTTGAACACATGAAAATTCAATCTACCCTTACTGTTGATCAGTTAATAAAACAATTTGGCGGGTCCGGATCGTTTGGCGCTGGACGAATCGCTACAGCATGTGATGTTTATGAAAATATGTTGCGTGCAGAAGGCTGCACGATATTTTTAGCTCTTTCAGGTGCACTTGTGCCGGCAGGAATGCGTACACTGATAGCCGACTTGATACGTCGAAGATTTATTGACGTGCTTGTATGTACAGGTGCAAGCATGGTTCACGATGCTATTGAAGCCTTAGGCTCAAGACATTATAAGGGAAGTTCGTTAGTTGACGATCGCGAATTATATAACTATCACATATTCCGAATCTATGATGTATTGGTAACAGAAGAAGCATACGTACGTGCAGATTATGAATTGTCAAAAATGTATGAAAACATCGCCACACAACGCAAGGGCGAAAGCATCTCTTCCCGAGAATTCGCATGGGAAATAGGTAAACGACTTAGTGACCCAAACTCAATCTTACGTGCCGCCTACGAATCAAATGTGCCTATATTTATGCCTGCCATACGCGATAGCGAATTTGGATATATTCATTGGCTTCATTCATCCCAAAAAAACGTCACGAACGTGCTTAAGGTAGATGCATTCAAGGAAGTGTCTGAAATCTGCAAAATATGTAGCAAATCACCAAAAAACGGCATGATCGTACTAGGCGGCGGAGTACCGCGTAATACAATACAATCAGCAGCACTAGCTACAAAGAAAGGATTAGACTATGCCATAGTGATAACGATGGATAGGGCTGAAACAGGCGGCTTATCTGGATCCACACTTAAAGAAACAATAAGTTGGGGAAAAATGAAAAGCGAAGCAGACAACGTCATGGTCACTGGAGATGCTATAGTAGTATTCCCAATAATGGTTGCATCAGCTATCGAACGGGTAGGAACAGAATTCCAACGAATGCCTGCGTATACCTTTTTTAAAGGTGATCAATAATGAACCACCCAAAGATAACAGAAACTGCCAGATTCTGTGGCAACTGTGACGGACACAACTGCTATGACTACCCCACCAAAATATTCTGCTCTACTCGCCACGCTCAAGGCCTTGACCCAATAGTGGACACCTTATGGTACTGCAGTCAATGGAATCCAGTTACTCAAAGCTGCTATTGCGTAATAGAAGCTCAAAAAGCCCAAAAAAATACCAACAAAGAACAAACATAATAACTAATCATATAATCTTCTATCATATTAAAAAACATCTATTTTTTTATTTGCGCTCACAAGCAAACAGATACCGTAGTGTTCTATAGCATATGACTATTCATGCATTTCTCTGTGAGTTTACAACGGTAAGGTTTTATTTTAGAATTCCAAGTCATATTAGACTATACATTCAAAGCCCGGTGGTGTAGTGGCCAAGCATAGGGGCCTCTGGAGCCCTTGACAAGAGTTCGAATCTCTTCCGGGCTACCACAACACTTTCTCTTTTCGCGAAAAGAGAACCTGTGCTAAGAGAAAAGTTATTTTGGCTGTTTTCTGAGCTTATTTCGCCATTTGAGACGTAATTATGGCTTGAATTGCAGTTTTTTTGGTATGTGGTATTAATACTATGTGAGTTGGTATTAATACTCGAGCCGCCCGCAACGCTGACGAGATGGGCTATTTTTTGTGCGATAGAAACTTTGTCTTCTTTAGCGAGTGCTTTGAGTTGTGCGTGTAGTTCTATTGGAACTATTATGTGAGTATAACCGGTTTTTGTCATTGCACATTCTTCTTGAGGATTTCTTTTTGTTTGTCGAGTTTGATTAGGTCAAAGAGGTATTCTGAAGTTGTTGGGTAGCCTAAGATTTTTGCTCGATATTGTGCCCATGCCCAGTTTTCTTCATCTACGATGTAGATGTTTGTTCGGTTTTGTTGTCTTGGCATTCCTTGTGTTCCCGTCATTTTATTCCTCGGTTGTGGTTTTTAACATTTTTCCCTCAATTACTACAATTGTAGTAAAACTTAAATATATTGCTGTTGTTGTAGTAATTGTAGTAAAATGGATGGATTGAATGATGGGCTACATGAGAACACCGCAAGAAAAAGCTGAAAACCGCGCAAGATTTCTTGAACAAATACGCCAAATGCTCGAATCAGGCAGATGCATCGTT
>MWBK01000176.1 GCA_002069025.1 Bacteroidetes bacterium ADurb.Bin302
AGACTCTATAATTGCGTATAAATGGTTATTCGGTGATGGTGATTACTCGGAAGAGAAAGATCCTTCACATATTTATTCTACACCGGGATCTCATACGATTCAACTTACAGCATTCTCACAATCGGGATGTTCAAAGACAATAACAGAGACAATCATTGTACCTCAATATCCTGTTCCGGATATCTCGGGAGAAAACAATGTATGTTCAGGTACTGAGATATCGCTTTTCGCTGATGGAGGAACTTACGGGTGCGTGTATGAATGGCGAAAGGGCAACAAAACGAGTCCTGTAATTGGTAATGAACAAGCTTTAGTAGATACTGCAACAATAAGTCAATCGTATTATGTGACTGTTACCGATCCTAATAATTGCGTTTACGAAGACGATATCTATGTACTTGTTCGTACATCTCCTAATGTATTAATAACCGGAGATAATGAAGTTTGTATCGGAGATTCAGCCTCACTTACCGCACGTAATGCACAAACATATCAATGGGAAGGATTTGGAACAAATGCAAGCATTCGAGTAAAGCCCGAAGATAACCCAACTACGTATAAGGTGATCGGTTATTCAAGTAACGGATGTTTTGCCGAAGCAAGTTTTCCTGTAGCTGTGCGCCAGCTACCTGTTGTATCTGTGTCAGGTAATCCGGAAATTTGCCACGGCGAAAGTGATACCTTGATAGCTACCGGAGCATCTACATATAGATGGGAAAATTATCTCTCAGGAAGCGAACGAATTGTAAAGCCGGGAAGTGGAAAATACAATTATGTAGTCACAGGAACAGATGATTTTGGCTGTAAAAACAAGGACTCAATTACTGTGACTGTAAAAGCATTGCCAAATCTGACATTTAGTGGAGAAACTGATTTATGCGAAGGTATGACCGGAACTTATACTGTTTTTGGTGCACCATATGTAATATGGGAAGATGGTTCGACCAGCAAACAAGTTTCGTGCATCATAAAAAATGATACTGTACTAAAGGCATGGGGTACACTAAATGGTTGTACTACAAATATTGATATTCCTGTCAGCACAAAACTTAATCCATACGTTTATATTTCGGGTCCAAGTTCTTTGTGTTTGAACTCAACTATAACATTAACTGCAAACGGAGCAAATTCATATCAATGGAATGACATTTCAGTTAGTACGACTACTTCAATTTCGATATCTCCATTTTTCAAAACAAAGTATCAAGTAATAGGAACAGCTACTAACGGATGTTCTGCAATGGATACTCTTACAGTAAATGTAAATCCTCTACCTACAATCAATATTTCTGCTCCAACATCTGTTTGCTATGGAGATGCTGCAGCACTAGTAGCCTCAGGGGCAAACTCATATATATGGAATGGACTTATACCAAGTGCAGAATACAATCCGATAATAACAAAAGATTCAACTTTTTCGGTATTAGGTACCGACATTAATGGATGCCAAAATACTGCCAGTAAAACAATTACAAAATTAGATTTACCACAACTTTCATTTACGGGTGAAGATGAAATTTGTTATGGCGAGAGTACTAGAATTACAGTAAGTGGTGCAAACTCATATAGTTGGGATGGAGGTGCTACAGGTAGTTCTATTCTAATTACTCCAAAACAAGATACAGTTTTGACGGTAACCGGATATATGCAAGGGTGTTATTCTACATTAACGATTCCTATTATTGTAAAACCACTACCTTCTGTTTACATATCAGGTAATAACACTATTTGTTTGAATGATGCTACAACATTAACTGCTAACGGAGCAGATACATATTTATGGAATAATGGCTCGACAGATCCAGCCATCTCAATATCACCGGTTTATAAAACATTATATCAGGTAAGCGGTACAGCAGTAAATGGTTGTTCGTCATTCGATACCTTAACAGTATTCGTAAACTCTTTACCGAATATTTCAGTATCTGCTCCTACTTCTGTTTGTGAAGGTAGTACAGCATCACTTGTGGCATCAGGAGCTAATTCCTATATATGGAATGGAAGCATTCCGGGAGCGGCATATCAACCGACTATCACAAAGGATTCTATCTTTACTGTAGTTGGTACGGACACAAATAATTGTAAAAGTTCTATTTCAAGAACCGTAAATAAAATAGACTTACCTACTTTATCTTATGTAGGTAAAGATGAAATTTGTTACGGCGAAAGCACAAGAATTACTGTAAGCGGTGCTTCATCTTACAAATGGAACGACAATAGCATCGGAAATATGGCTATTCTTACTCCGCTACGCGATAGTCTGCTTAGTGTAACCGGAACCTTGCAAGGATGTAATTCTGTTTTAGATATTCCTATCACTGTAAAACCATTACCTTCAGTATACATTTCAGGAAATAATGAAATATGTCTTTATGATGTTACAACTATTAAAGCCGATGGAGCTCTTACATATCTTTGGAATGACATAAACAATAGCACAACCGAATCAATAAATGTATCTCCTTTAAATACAACCACTTATAGAGTAACCGGTACTGCTGCTAACGGATGTTCGTCGGATGCAACTTATAATGTTACAGTTAATCATTTACCAATAATAAACATAACTGCTCCAACTTCTGCTTGCTATGGCAACACGGTTGAATTATCTGCATCAGGAGCAGCGTCTTATATATGGAATGGAATTATACCGGGTGCCACATATCAACCAACTATTACTAAAGATTCTACATTTACAGTTGTCGGTACAGATACCAAAGGATGCCAAAACACTGCTAGTAAAACAATTACAAAAATAGATTTACCTGTATTATCATACACAGGCAACACATCCATTTGTTATGGAGAAAGTACAAGAATAACAGTATCCGGCGGATCATCATATAATTGGGGAAGTGTAAGTGGTAGTTCTTTGTCTGTCACACCTAAACAAGACACAACTTTAACCGTCATAGGAACGATGCAGGGATGCTCGTCAACTTTAGATATCCCAATTACTGTAAAAGCTCTACCATCTGTTTATATTTCGGGAGTGGATGCAATTTGTTTTGGAGATGTTGCTACTTTAACTGCTCATGGTGCAGATACTTATCTTTGGAATGATGCTGCAAATAGTACAACCAATTCTATCAGTGTTTCTCCCTTATACACAAGTATTTATAGAGTTATAGGTACTGCTACTAACGGATGCTCATCAGACGCAGAAATTACTTTAACAGTAAACTCTTTGCCGGTAATAAGCATAAACGCAGCTAATGCTATTTGTTATGGTAATAATGCTTCATTAACTGCTTCGGGTGCTACTACTTACATTTGGAATGGTAATATTCCGGGAGCTAATTATCAACCTACTATTACTAAAGATTCTACATTTACAGTTGTCGGTACAGATAATAATAACTGTCAAAGTTCAGCTACTAAGACTATCACAAAAATTAATCTGCCTAGCCTTTCTTTTACAGGTAAAGATGCCGTATGTTTAGGCGAAAATACCAGAATAATTGTTACAGGAGCCAGCACTTATAGATGGAATGATAACAGCATTGGTAACATGGCTTCTATTACACCTTCGCAAGATACTTTAATTTCTGTGACAGGTACAATGCAAGGATGCTCGTCAACTTTAGATATTCCAATTACTGTAAAAGCTCTACCATCTGTTTATATTTC
>MWBK01000177.1 GCA_002069025.1 Bacteroidetes bacterium ADurb.Bin302
TGAAATGTCAGGATTTAAACTTGGATCCGCCATCAAAAAAAATGATGATACATCTAATATACCTATTATATATCTAACAGCAAAGGATACCGAAAACGACAAATTAACAGGATTTGCAATTGGAGCTGACGATTACATATCCAAACCTTTTTCAATAAACGAAGTAATGGCTCGTGTTAAAGCCGTGTTAAAGCGTAGTTCGCAAGGTTTTTTAAATACTAAAGTCATACAACCTGATTTACATGTACTTGAGTCTGTTGCAGACACACAAAATGCTGAGAGTATAGGATTTGACAAACTAATTCTAAATCTCACAAATAAAACAGCATTTATTGGAAATAAAGAAATTTCACTAACAAAAAAAGAATACGAACTATTATCTCTTTTTCTACAAAAGCCTGACACAGTACTATCTCGAGAGCAATTACTCAATAGTGTATGGAATGGTGATGCCTTTATATTAGATCGTACAATTGACGTAAACATCACCCGACTAAGAAAAAAAATAGTACCATACGACAAACGTCTAACTACAAGACAAGGATATGGTTATTTCTTCTCTACAAAATAGCTGACAAAAGTGTCTTTTTGTCAGTCTCTATTGTTTGGCATCTTTTTTGCCCTTTATAGGCAAAATAATAACCAAAACAATTATATAAGATATGAAACAAGGTAATATCGGAGTAACTTCGGAAAACATTTTTCCTGTTATCAAGAAATTTTTGTACAGTGACCACGAGATTTTTCTACGCGAATTAGTATCAAACGCTGTTGATGCCACACAAAAACTAAAAACCCTATCATCTGTTGGCGAATTCAAAGGCGAATTAGGCGAACTTAAAGTATTTATAAAAGCCGACAAGAAAGCTGGAACCATAAGCATTGTTGATAGAGGTATCGGTATGACTGCAGAAGAAATTGACAAATACATTAATCAAATCGCATTTTCAGGCGCAGAAGAATTTTTGGATAAATACAAAAATGATGCAAATGCCATTATTGGACATTTCGGATTAGGTTTTTATTCTGCTTTCATGGTTTCAAAAGAAGTTGAAATCATTACAAAATCATATAAAGAAGGTAGTCAGGCTGTTCGTTGGAGTTGTAAAGGAGATCCTAATTTTGAATTGGAAGAAATTGAAAAAGCTGAACGTGGGACAGAAATCATTCTTCATATTGATGATGACAACAAAGATTTCTTGGAAGATAGTAAAATCAACACACTTTTAAGCAAGTATTGTAAGTTCTTACCTATACCTATAGTATTTGGCAAGAAAAAAGATTGGAAAGACGGTAAACAAATTGATACCGATGAAGATAATGTAATAAACAACATAGAACCGGCATGGGTTCGCAAACCTGCTGACTTAAAAGAAGAAGATTACAATAAATTTTATAAGGAATTATATCCATTTTCAGAAGATCCCCTATTCCACATACATCTTAATGTAGATTTTCCTTTTAATTTAACCGGTATATTGTATTTCCCTAAGGTGAAAAATAATTTTGAACTGCAGAAGAATAAAATACAATTATATTGCAATCAGGTATTTGTAACTGATTCGGTTGAAGGTATCGTACCTGAATTCTTGACATTATTGCATGGTGTATTAGATTCTCCTGATATTCCATTAAATGTAAGCCGTTCTTACTTACAGAGCGATTCTAACGTTAAGAAAATTTCGAGTCACATCACCAAAAAAGTTGCTGATAGCTTACAAGAAATTTTCAAGACAGATCGTACACAATTTGAATCAAAATGGGATAGCTTAAAGATCTTTATTTCTTACGGAATGCTTACAGATGAAAAATTTAGTGAGCGGGCTGAGAAATTTAATTTATTCAAAAACACTGAAGGCAAATATTTTACAGCCGAAGAATACAAAACTCTAATTGAAAGCAATCAAACTGACAAAGACGGCAATTTGATACATCTTTACACTAATGATGCAGAGCAACAATTCAGCTATATTGAGGCTGCAAAATCTAAAGGATATGACGTTTTGTTATTTGACGAACAATTAGATATACATTTAGCATCTAAATTGGAACAAAAAAATGAAAAGAATCGTTATGTTCGTGTTGATGCCGATATAGTTGATAAATTAATTTTAAAAGATGACAAATCAACAGTAAGCCTATCTTCTGACGATCAACAAGCATTATCAGAGGTATTCCGTTCACAAACTCCAAAACAAGACAAGCTTAATTTCTTGGTAACATTTGATGCTATTGGAGCTGATGCATATCCTGTAATGATTACACAGGATGAGTTTATGCGCCGTATGAAAGAAATGGCAGCAATGCAAGGTGGAATGATGGGATTTTATGGAAGTATGCCTGATTCGTATAATTTAGTTGTCAATACTGATCACGAGCTCGTAAAATCATTGCTGGACGAAGAAAAATCTTCATGTTCAAAAGCGGTTAAACCTAAGAACGATGAGATCGAAACTCTTCGTAAAAAAATTGATGAGTTGAATACTGCCAACAAAGATAAAAAGCAAGACGAGATTCCTGAGGCTGAAAAAGAAATCATCAAAACAAGCAATGAACGCATCAGTCAACTCGAAAAAGAAAAATCTGAGATATATAGCAAGTTTGCCGATGGTAACGACAAAGTTCGTCAATTAATTGACCTTGCACTACTTGCTAACAATATGCTTAAAGGCGAAGCTCTAAGCAAGTTTGTTAAACGTAGTACCACTTTTATAAAATAATTTCGTTTCCATAATTCAAAAATCTTCGAGATGAGCTATAATATAGTTTTTCTCGGAGATTTGCGAATTAATACTTATAAAACAATTGCAGATAATTTTTGTGCTTTTATAGTAATAACAAGTAGAAAAAACGCAAAAACCTGAACTATTTTTTTGTAAATAAGAAAAAACATTATACCTTTGCAGCCACGTAAAAAAAGGAGTTTTAATAAAAACTACCGAATGGCTTCGTAGCTCAACTGAATAGAGTATCACACTACGGATGTGAGGGTTCCGGGTTTGAATCCCGGCGAGGTCACTTAAAAGTAAGCACCGATATTAAAGTAACATTTATATCGGTGTTTCTTTTTAAATAAGATAATCTAATGCAACCTTAAGATATGAAACGTATACTATTTGCAACATTGATTTTATTCGCACATAGCGGATGTTCCAACAACACACCCGTAAATAGTAACATTCCATACGCAATCGTTAGCTTTGCAATTGATGTTGCGGTATCCGGTGCCGACAACGAATTACGAGAAGGAATGCTTGGTAACAGCAAAATCTATACAACTACACATCCTGCCACACTATCAACCTCATTCGGACGCTACGGATATAGCGGCGTAGTAGTAGTTAGAGCATACGACGACCGATTATACGCCTTCGATATTTGCTGCACAAATGAAGTAGACCGTAACATAGCACTTGAATCAGATGGATTCTTTTTAAAATGTCCAAAATGCGGTTCTACATTTGAAATCGGAAACGGATACGGAATAGTAAATCAAGGCCCTGCCATTCAACCGTTAAAAAACTACAAAGTAACCGGATATTCGGGCGATAGATACCAAGTAAGTAATTAATTTTTTACTAACTTTGGGAGATTTTTTTAGCATGAAAAACATTCGTATAATTGATAAGAACTTTGAGATTCTCTACAATTCAGAAGACATTCAAAAAAAATTGTCTGACATAGCTAAAGCCATTAATAAGGACTATAAAGACAAAGAGACTCCTTTGTTTTTATGCATGCTTTCAGGCGCATATATATTTGCAGCAGATTTGCTCAGACAAATAAAAATACCCTGCGAAATATCATTTATTAAATGGTCTTCGTATTCCGGAACGGAAAGTACAGGTATTATCAAAGAACAGATGTTGCCTACAATTGATGTAAAAGGCAGAGATGTAATTATTATAGAAGACATAGTTGACACAGGGGTCACTATTTATAATTTGTCAAACAAATTAAAACAGTTAGGTGCAAAAAGTTCAAGAATAGCCACTTTACTTACAAAACCGAGTAAACTTAAAGTATCGATTAAATTGGATTATGTAGGTTTTGAAATTGCAGACAGATTTGTTATTGGATACGGAATGGATTATAATGAATATGGCAGAAATTTAAATGCCATTTATCAATTAACTGAAATATAGATTTTTATGCTTAATGTGGTTATATTTGGTGCCCCAGGTTCCGGTAAAGGAACACAAAGCGATTTAATCGTAAAGAAATATGGTTTAGTACACCTATCTACAGGAGATTTGCTTCGCGCTGAAATAGAAAAAGGCACTAAAACAGGAAAATTAGCAAACGAATTAATATCAAAAGGATCATTTGTTCCTGACGATGTTATTATCGAAATACTAAATAAAAATATCGATTTATATCCTACTGCAAAAGGATTTATTTTTGATGGATTCCCACGTACAGTTGTTCAATCAGAAGCATTAGACTCTATGTTGAAGAAACGCAACATAAAAGTAAATGTGATGCTAAATATAGATGTTAAAACCGATGAATTAGTTAAACGTCTATTAATCAGAGGTAAAACATCAGGCAGATCTGATGATAATTTAGAAACAATACAAAAGCGCATTCGTATATACGAAGAAAAAACCTTGCCTGTTATGCAATTTTACGATCGTCAAGGCAAACATAATCGCATCAAAGGTGATGGAACTATGGATGAGGTATTTGCAGAAATATGTACCGCAATTGACAAAACAAAAGCTTAAACAAAATGTCAGGATCCAATTTCGTCGATTATGTCAAAATTTTTTGCCGCTCCGGCAAGGGTGGTGCAGGTTCTATGCACTTGCGTCACGAAAAATTCGTAGCTAAAGGAGGTCCTGATGGTGGCGATGGAGGACGTGGAGGACATGTTATTTTGCATGCAAACTCCAATTACTGGACACTTTTACACCTAAAATATGCACGTCACGTATTTGCCGGAGATGGTGAAAATGGCGGCAAAAGTCGTAGCTTTGGAAAAGACGGTAAAGACAAGATAATAGAAGTTCCTTGTGGCACAGTTGTTTATGATGGAGAAACAGGTGAATACATTTGTGAATTAACAGATGACAACCAAAGCGTTATTCTTTTAAAAGGAGGACGAGGAGGTCAAGGTAATTGGCACTTCAGAACATCAACAATGCA
>MWBK01000178.1 GCA_002069025.1 Bacteroidetes bacterium ADurb.Bin302
CATGTTACAATATTTACATCAAGTTGACCTCCTTGTTGAACTTCAAATCCGGTATTCAATATTATTTCTTGCCCAGCTTCAAATGTAATTCTATCGGTTGACTTAACAATAACCGAACCTGAAGTATTTAATGTGTTAACTGCATTTGAAACTTCGGGTAGCATATTTGTGTTTGATAATGTAATATCTGTGTTTGAGCATAAATATTTGTTTTAAGTTAAAAAAATTACAGGTAACGTCTCATTTACGCAACAAATATACAATATTCTTAAATACAAAATATCAAACCTGCGTAAATCATTTTCGAGTTTATGCTTGATATCGAATGATAAGTTTCTTGATATCGACCGAGGCTAAACGCAATAGCCGAATGGTGGGCGTATTCACTGTCGAACAACACAAAAGATAATGCGGGAGATAACCCCGTCCTACTGAATATCCTCATTCAATATACAAAGCTTTGCGGACGTCTGAGGTGAACCAACGGTCATGACAGAAGAGAATAATTGCAATCACCTCGTAATGTATTATAAAGGTTTGTAATCCGAAACACTTTCCACGGCAAAATATATTTATTGAGCAAAGATAACTTTTTAATCTAAATATTTAACTTAGCGGATTATAAATCCTTATAATACAAGAAGCTGGGATTGCAAATCCCAGCGACGAACGCCAACTTTAGTTATTTAAAGAACATCCTGTAGGGTGGATATTTCTTTGACTTCTTTTCCTTCGGCTGTCATGTCCGCTTTTTGCGTTTCTGTTTTCTTTGCAGTGGATCTTGTTCCCTGAATTTTTCGAACCAACGTTTTTACGCTTTCTTCTACTTGGGAAGAGATATCTGTGGCTTTAACGGCGTTCATTACTCGGGTGATGAGTTTGTTTAATGGTTCAAAGGCGGCTTCACGTGCCGAAACGGCGTTGCTGTAAGCGGGCATTGCTGAGTTCACCGCATCCATAGCGGATTTTGCATCTGCCAGGAGGGTTTGCAAGGCGGTTAATTTTATGGAGGCTTTTGAGGGATTGTAGGTTTCTCCGTAACCCGAAACAAACGATATCAGTTCGTTGAAGTTTGCCACGTTTTTTGCGTGTCCTGTTTCTGAAGTACTTGCCATAATAAGTTAGATTTTAGATTTATAAAAGGAAATAATTATGCTGCAAATATAGTTAAATAGATTGTATTTAAGATTTATTTTGTAGGTAATTTACAAACATTTTTCACATTTTTTATCTATGAGAATTAACCTATTAAGTATTGCTAAGCAATAAATACTTCACAGTTCATTGTTTTTTCTTTCAAAATGCAGTTCAATTGTCTAAACGAGCAATAAACAATGTACTGTGACCGATCTGCCTATTATCAAAAAGCTATAAAAGCCACAGCAAGACTTTTGAATATATATTCTCGCTTGCTGTGGTTTTTTTTCTTTGCTTTTGGGGCGATTAAACTCCTACATAAAGAATAATTATTTAGCTTCGAAAGTACTACCTAATTGAACTTCAAAACCGCTTTGTAAATTAACCTCCTTTGTTGCATCAAAAACTACATTTGCTGTAGATTCAATTATGCAATTAGTTGCTGTAATGTAACAACCTGTTTCATTACTATTACCTACAAAAGCAGTATTATTAAAATCTAAAGAACATGCTTTCTTTACAGCTTTATAAGCATTTAATCTACCTGATCCTAGCTGACCAATATAATTTGTGTTTTCAGGAATATCATAGATTGTTGTATCTGCTGTAGATTTTAATATGTCTACTACCTGATTTGATGAAAGACTAGGATTTACAGCAATTATCATAGCTGCAACACCAGCTACTTGTGGAGCAGCAAAAGATGTCCCATTTGAAGTAAAATATGTATTGGATGTCGCAGTCGAGTATATATCATATCCTGGTGCACATATATCAACAGCTTCATTATGATTATGTGTACTACTTGGATCCCCAATGTATCTTTCATGTACATCTTTCCAATTTTTTGCAATTCCATTTTCTAAAACCCCTCTATCATAAATATGTCCAACACTAGTAACAGATAGACAAGATTCATATGCGGGTGGATAAGTCTTACCATAATTACAATGTCCAGCACCATTACCTGCTCCGAAAACAACTACACAATTCCATGTATTTCTAATTTCATCATACAAAGCTGCTTCAATAGAAGAATATGTACAACTATGAAACCAACTACAATTTATTACCCGATAGCCTGCTTGAGCTAATAGCAAAATGGCATTATTATCACCCCATTTTGAGCCAGTAGAATAAGTTATTTGAGAACTTAGACTTCCAATAGAGGCTAATCCAATAGAATTGTCAATTTTAGCTCCTAAACAACCCGCGGTAAAGGTGCCATGTAAATTAGTTGTATTTTGACCATCTATACTATCATATTGAAGGTCTTCGTGGTCTAATTGAAATCCATTATCATTAATTGCAACTTTGATTTTAGGATAATCTTTTGCTATATCCCATGCTTCTTCAGCATGTATTAAATCGAGATTTGTCTGTTTACCTTCTCTAAAGATGGGGTCATTTGGTGTAAAACTTCCAGTGGTTTGTGGTGAGCAAAGTCTTTCTATTAATGGCATTTGTGAAACAAATTGCTTTTTGATGTCATTTTCAAAGTCTTCATTATCACAATCTACGTAATATATTTCTTTTAGCCAATCTGTTTTTGCTGTTGGAAAAGCTTGTTTAAACTCCTTAAACTTATATTTTCGAACAACCATATTTAATTTATCTATTTTCGATGAAACTTTTAAAAATCCACTACTATCCTTTAAATCTGTGACAGTTGGAATGTATTTACTATCCTTAATGTGAATATAAAAGTGTGCATTTTGCGAAAATACATACAACGGTACAATTGAAATTATCAGAATTGCACATAATAATATTAGTTTTTTCATTTTTTAGTTTATTTAAGGTTATAATACAAGCCTTTTTTGATACTTTCTCCAACTTTAATTTTGTAGATAAAGAAACCATTCGTCAAAATACAAGAAGGATCTATTGATTCATTAAATGTACGAGTAGAAAATATTATTTTGCCGTTTATGTCAAAGAAATAGACAGTTTTACTTAATCCATTATTTTCTCCCAACCATAATATATTTCCTCTTTGTCCGAATTTTTCAATATTATTAATTAATCCACCTGTTAAGATTGGATTATGATAGTAATATTCTATTCTAACAATGACACTGCTATATTTTTCTTGTAAATCTATTCCCAATTGCGTCTGACCTGAATCACAAACAACTACATAGACTTGTCTAAGCCAATCGGTAGCAGCTGTTGGAGCGTATTGAAAGAAATCTGTAATTTTGTACTTGGCAAATATAGCATCGAAATCCGTTATTCCGGTATGAAGGGTAATATAGCCCAGTTCATTTACACTTACAATTACCGGTATATAATTAGTATCAATAATTTGCAAATAATATCCCCATTTACTACTGTCATTGTTTTGCACATGATATTGTGCAAATGTATTTGATGTAGAAACAATAATAAATAGTAAGAATGACATTGTGAGTGTTTTCATAACTTTGAATTTATTTCGTTAATATCATTCGTTTGGTATCAATCACTTCGCCATCGGCAATCAAAGCATATAAATACATGCCAGCGATAAATTCTG
>MWBK01000179.1 GCA_002069025.1 Bacteroidetes bacterium ADurb.Bin302
ATACAATATATTTTACAAGACCGTACTATCGATTTTAAAAATAAATTAAAACAACTTATTTCTGACCTATTCATATCAGGAGAAATGTATTACCGAGTTGTTTCATCGCCAGGTGGAAATGGTTTCGATATTAAAGTATGTAATCCTCTACATACTTTTCCTGATAAAAACCTTAACTCTCCTTATATTAATGATTCCTATCGGGTTGTTTATAGAGAATACCTATCATTACCTGAGATTATGGTACGTTATGGTGAGTCTTTATCAAAAGAGTAGATTGACCATTTAGAAAGTAGTGAAGCCATTTATACACAAACATCGAGTAATGTGATGTTAGTCAATGCAGGTAATGCTCGTTTTGGGGCGTTAGATACTTTAGATAATAGCCTAAATATTGGGTTTGGATTCTCGCCCGAATATAGCCACTTAACCCCATCTCACAGAGTGGCTTTATATCCTGTTTATGAGGTAGAATGGATTGATTACAAAACAGAGCGTGGTAAGCGTGTAGCCTATAGATACTCAACTACACGCATTGGTTCTGAAACATTTATTTTACGTGGGGAAGATGAAAAATTTACAGTAAGAAGCATAACATCGCCTTAGGAGTGTAAATTATCTTTTAACGGATTACAATATATGTCACGTACAGGTCAGCCCTACTCATTAATATTGGCTACGGCTGATTTATAGGATAGGTATGACTTATTACATTTTTTTAAAAATAATATTATTGCTTAGAGTGGTACTGTAGGTGATTGGTTAGATGTGGCTCATTTACCATCTTTTTTGGGGGATGAAATTCCTGATAGAATACAAAAATGGTTGGCTTATAAGAAATCTGCAGGTGTGGCTATGTTAGATTCTTCATAGGAAGGAGCTTAGCAAATGGTGAATACTACATTTGCAGGTTATGATGATACCGTAAGACTGTAGGCTATATAGGCTATAGATTTAGCCATATAGGATATTGAAAATATTGCCATGTCTATTACGGGGGTCTTTAGAGAGCGTATTGGAGGTATATAGCAACGAGACGCTGTGGCTAATGTAGAAGTTGGTATGTAGCAGTCTTATATTGTGACAAAACAATACTTCCACACTATGGACCTGTTAATAAGGGAAATCTTATTAGACAGCCTTAACATGTGTAAAATTGTATTTAAGAAGGGTATAACGGGAATATTAATCTTAGGCTCTCATTAGAAATAGTTATTTACTGCTTTACCTGAACATTATGCAGTTTCTGATTTTGATATTCATATTGCTGACAGTGCTGAAGTATTAAAAGAAAAAGACCATATATAGGCACTAACAATGGAGTTAGTAAAAGGTAATTTAGTAGACCCCGAACTTTTAATTCACATGACTACAAGCGAGAGCCTTACTGACTTAAAACAAAATACTCTACGTTCTATCCGATAGAAGAAGGAGGAGAACAATATGTTGATGCAGATGCAATAGCAATTGCAACAACAACAATAGGCTATGAAAGAAATGCAAGACGCTTTACAAAAATCACAAAAATAGCTTGAACAATTCAATCAACAGCAATTACAGCTTCAATAGGATAAAATTAATAAGCAATATGAGGTTGATAAGGCTAAAGTTGATATGTAGAAATCTCTTGGTGAACGTAAATTGGAGTACGATAAGAAACGTGTTGAGTTGGAAGCATTTTAGCTTATTGATACAGACAAGCGTAATGATGAGGTGAGGGACAAGTAAACTATTAATAAATAAATTATTATGATTCAAATTAACTTATTAAGAATATCTTCGGACAGTAAACATTTGGAGTTTAGTGTTGAGTGTCCTTCAAACTACCACTTCACAACCTTAATAGTGAGAAAATATGACAACGTAAAGGAATATATTGACTTGTCTAATTTATTCCAAACTCCTAAATCAAAATATGTTGTAAGAATTCCTGTAGAGATTATTGGTGGAGCTTCGATGTATTATGTCCATTTTGGCATAGCTCTTAATGAGGGGGAAGAACCTACAGTTGACCCTTGTAATCCCTCATTAACAGCGGACGGTGTTTGTTCTGATGTGGCTAATGTGTATAGATATTTACTTCATCAACTATTGACCTTATATTGTGATAGGTGCTTAAGAGATGTTCCTGTTGAAATATAGCAGTTATTTACAATATTGTTTGCTCATATTTAGGCTATGAAATATGAATAGTATGAGGAGGCTGAACAATTTTATGATATAATGAAATAGAACTATTAGAATTGTGAACCTATTACCATAAAAAGTACTGCAGGGTTTTCATGTAATTGTAGGAGGGTTGATAATGGAAGAGTATAAGAAATCTTTTATACAAAGTGAGTTAAAATATATTCACAACCTGTAGTATTAGGCTTTTGATGACAAAAAGTTACGGAAAGACCTTTATCAGTTAATGATTTTATTAACGGTATTAGATTGGTCATGTTATTATGATATTGATAATTCTTGGAAACAAATATTAATTACCGCCATTAAAAAAATTATTAACTCTAATAGTCAACTTATTCCAATAGGGTTTACTAACAAGTATTATTCAAATGTGAATGCTCCTTAGGGACTTTATGATTGGTATGAGTCATCATAGGATTTGAATCTTATAGATGTTTCTGTAGATGATACTAAGTCGGTTACAACGGTTTCATCTAACTATTCTGAAATTCTTGGTGGAGAATTAATACTTAATGATTTTAAGTATGTTCTTGTTTCTGATAAAATCTTACATAATAAATTTGTTGAGTTAAATAAACCTTTTTCAGGAACGATTAAAGTATATAAATACACAAACATACCTAAACCAGGAGGAAAATACCAATGGGTATGGGTTTAGGTGTCGGACCCTGGTAAACAGCACTTTTCCAAAATGCTCGATTTAAAAGTGTAGATGGGAGATGAATTAATTTCAGTGCCCCAATCTTGGAATATAGTTATTCCGAGAGTTACTGATTCAATTTATATTAATTTAATGTAATATGCCAAACATTATTAGAGAATACTTAAACACAGACGATATAATTGAAATTCGTAGTTCGGATTCCAATTCTCGTAGGGATAATTTAGCGTAGAAATTAGCAAACCTCCCTCGTGTTGAAGTGTCATATAATTCAGGGCAGACGGAATCACCAAGTACCAAAGGAATAGAAACATATAGAAATTTAAGTACTGATGTTAAAAGCAATTGCAATTTAAATGCATAGTATCAAACAGTTAAAATTGAGAATGTTGATGGGGGATGTTTTGATAAAGACAACCTGCCTGAAATCACCTCATTAGACGAACTATTAAATGCTTTGTGTGAGGTGATGATTCGGTTTGATACAGCCCCCTCCAATTATTTGAAGGATGACTATACATTTGTGATTAAAACCCTAAGCAATGCCTTAATTCATTTGTATCTGAATGGTGATGCAAATAGTATTTTGTACGCTGATTTGTTAGCTTTAATTGCCAACAATGAATTAATTCCAAATTCAAGTTATAGGATAACCGATTATACAACAACAACTGCTCAAGCTGATACAACTTCTGCAGGACACGATTTTGATGTTATAGTAACAGCTTTAAGTACTAACGAATTATCCGAAGATGCTAAATGTGTTAGAAAAGTTGGTGACACCTATTTTGAAAATGCCAAATTAGAAGCGTGGGAAATTAAGTATTGCATTCATAATGACACAAGCAGATTTGCTTGGGCTGATACCGTAAATGGTAAAGGCGTTATTTATTACATGAAAGATGAATGGAATAATGAATGTCCTTATGACTTTAAGAATATACAATTCAAAAAATCGAATGTATTCTTATACACCTTTGGAGGCACGGCAGATAATAGTTTAACAGGAGGTTGTCATCACAATACAATGATGGATTATGTATCGAGTTCCGTTCTAAGGCTCAACTTTAACACGTTTGGTAGGGGCTGCTATTCTAACACGTTTGGTAATAACTGCTATTCTAACACGTTTGGCGATTACTGTGGTGGTAACACGTTTGGTAATAGCTGCTATTCTAACACGTTTGGTGATAACTGCCGTTTTAACACATTTGGTAATGGCTGCAATTCTAACACGTTTGGTTATGGATTCAATTATAACACGTTTGGTAATAACTGCTGTTTTAACACATTTGGTAATTACTGCAATTCTAACACGTTTGGTGATTACTGCAATTCTAACACGTTTGGTAATGACTGCTATTCTAACACGTTTGGTGTTGGCTGTAGTTCTAACACGTTCGATTGTGACTACTATTATAACACATTTGGTAATGAATGCAAAAAAAACACGTTTGGTAGTAGCTGCCATAATAACACATTTGGTGATGAATGCAAAAATAACACGTTTGGTAATAACTACTATGATAACACGTTTGGTAATAACTGCCAGTATAACAATTTTTATCATGGGTCATCTGGAACAACAAAAAAAGATTATATTAGATATATAGTTTTAGAGGATGGGTGTATAAATAATAATTTTTATTCAGAAGTAACAACAGATATCGATAATTACTTACAAAGGATAAGAATAAAAGGGTTAGAAAACAATACACCAACAAATATTCAAATAACGCTATCAGAAGTAGATACTAACTACGAATGGGTAATTTGTTATACAAGTGGTGGAACACTAAAACAATATTGTCCAGATAATAATGACAGCTACAAGTTAGAAAACATAGAGGTATCAACTTGGAATGATTCAAATACTTACACTGATTTTGGCTATCAAGCTCAAATAGATATAGACAATTTAAGCGAGTCTGATTTCGTTAATGTAGTATTTGGAGTAAACGAGGCAGTTAGTGGCAATTACGCCCCTGCAATTGAGATTTATAGCGGTTATATTTTGGTATTCTCAAAAGTGAATACAGCGATAACAATACCAACCATCGAAATAACAAAAATAGATTTATGAAAATAGGAAGAACAAACGCAGTAACCATTTCAGGCGGTGTCGCCAAAAGCCCATACGACGAATGGCAGGCAGGCTTTGGTGTAGATTGGGATAGTGTAGTAGCTAATGCGCCAATAGGT
>MWBK01000180.1 GCA_002069025.1 Bacteroidetes bacterium ADurb.Bin302
AAAACACACTGACTAGCCAAAACCATTTCGACTTCTGAGGTACCAATGCCGAATGCTATAGCTCCTATTGCACCATGGGTAGATGTGTGAGAGTCACCACATACAATAGTCATACCGGGTAAAGACAGACCATTTTCAGGCCCGACAACATGTATGATACCATTTTTAGAGTGTCCCATAGGGTAATACTCAACTTTAAAGTCTTTAGCATTTTTGTCGAGCGTATCAACCTGATTTTTTGAAACAGGATCCTTAATAGGTAATTCTTGATTAATTGTTGGAATATTGTGATCCGGTATACATGTTACCTGCTTAGGACGAAATACATTTAATCCTCGTTTACGTAATCCATCGAATGCTTGTGGGCTTGTCACCTCATGACAATACATTCTGTCTATGTATAACTGTGTAGGACCGCCTTCAACCTTAGATACTATATGCGATTCCCATATTTTATCAAATAATGTTTTTCCCATAACTTTATTAGTATTTTAACTACAAATGTAATTTTATTTTTCTACAAATTTGTTGATTGCATCTATATATGCTTCAATTGATGCAACAACAATGTCAGTATTAGCACTAAAGCCATAATATACCTTTCCATCGTACAAAACTTGCATGTGTACCTTACCCATATCATCACTACCCTTATTTATTGATTGAATAGTAAATTCTTGTAAGGTCATTTCTCTGCTTATAATAAGTTTTAAGGCTTTTATTGCTGCATCTACAGGTCCATTACCTCCTGATGATGCTTCAAAATGTTCGCCTGCTATAATTAAACCAATGTATGCTAAAGGTTTTATCCCCTTACCTGATGTTACATGCAAATAATCCAACTGTATTTTCTTACCATTAGCTCTTTCAATTCCCGCCAATACAAGTATATCATCATCATGTATATCTTTCTTTTTATCGGCTAAATCCAAAAAGTCTTTATAAATCTTATCCAATTTATTTTCATCTACATCTACTCCTAATATATTAAGACGATGTTTTAATGCTGCTCTTCCACTACGTGCTGTCAGAACAATAGAATTATCATCAATACCAATATCTTTAGGATTCATAATTTCGTATGTCTGCATATTCTTAAGCACACCATCTTGATGGATGCCTGACGAGTGAGCAAATGCATTACGTCCTACCACGGCCTTATTAGCCTGTACCGGCATATTCATAAGATTTGAAATAAGTCTGCTTACAGATATTATTTTTTGTGTATTAATTTGAGTTTCGACATTTAAATGTTTATGACACTTAAGTATCATTGCAACTTCTTCCAAAGAAGTATTTCCTGCACGTTCACCTACTCCGTTGATTGTAACTTCAACTTGTCTTGCACCATTAATAATACCTGACATCGTATTGGCTGTTGCCATACCTAAATCGTTATGACAATGTGTAGAGATTATTGCTTTATCAATATTCGAAACATTTTCCATTAAATATTTAATTTTCTCACCATACTCTGAAGGCAAACAATATCCGGTTGTATCAGGAATATTTACAACGGTTGCTCCTGCTTTAATTACAGCTTCAACCACACGTGCCAAATACTCATTATCTGTACGTCCCGCATCTTCACAATAAAATTCTACATCTTCAACATATTTTTTTGCATACTTTGTAGCTGCGATTGCACGTTCAATAATTTCTTCACGTGTTGAATTAAACTTATACTTTATGTGATAATCGGACGTTCCAATTCCGGTGTGAATACGCTTTTTGTGAGCATATTGCAAAGCTTCGGCTGCTGCATCAATATCTTTCTCTACACTTCTAGTCAAAGCGCATATTGTAGGCCATGTAACTGCCTTTGAGATTTCAACAACAGAATTAAAATCACCGGGACTGGAAACAGGGAATCCTGCTTCAATTACATCCACTCCAAGTGCTTCAAGTGCTTTTGCTACTTGAATTTTTTCAACAGTATTTAACTGGCATCCGGGTACCTGTTCGCCATCTCTTAATGTTGTGTCAAAAATGAATAATTTGTCTGCCATTTTATTGTATTTATTAAGTTGTTTTTAAAGCATAAAAAAAGACCTTTCAAATCGGGAAATAAGAAAGGTCTTTAGAGTTATACATACCAAACTTACTTCCCATTGCGTCGCAAGAGAATAATAATGCTTAGTATGATTGAAAAATTTGTCATCTGTATTTTTTTAACGATGCAAAGATATAAGTATATTTTTAAATACACAAATAAATTATTAGTAAAATACATGAATTTGTTATAAACAACAGTTATTTACATCAAAATAATTACAATATAGCTACAAAAACAAGAATTAAATTATAAAGACCCATATTTTTACCATATGCAATTTATTTTGCTTTTCTGTACAATAATGCGTAAACTTGCACTCGAAAATCAAATAACAATGAAACAGATATCATACTTATTATATTCAATAATAATTCTATTCACCCTATACTCTTGCAACCCAAACAATAATCAATGCAAAAATGATGATGAAACAGCTGACACTGTAACAATTATAGAATACGGCATTCCTATTGAACAATACGAAATGGAAGAAGGAATCGTAAAAAAAGGACAAACACTATCTGATTTATTTGCTTCTTTTGGCGCTTTGCCGCAAATTACCAGCCAATTAAATACACTTAATGATTCTATATTTAATGTCAAAAATGTAAAAGCAGGTAGCACCTATAAAGTTTATTTTACTAATGATTCTATAAGGGTTCCACATTACTTTGTGTATAATAAATCTGTAGTTGATCATATGGTTTTTCATTTAATTGACAGCTTGCATATACATCACTATCAAAAACCTATAAACAGCATACTTAAAACTTCTTCTGCAGTTATTGAATCATCCTTATGGAATGCAATTGAAGAACAAAATTTAAATCGCGCATTAGCTATTGATTTATCTGATATATACGCATGGGAAATCGATTTCTTTGGTATACAAAAAGGTGACAATTTTACTGTATTGTATGATGAATTATTTGTTGATAGTACTTCTATTGGAATAGGTAAAATTCATGCAGTAAAATTTAATCACGAAGGAAAAGATTATTATGCATATCACTATTCTGATTCAATAGCTGAATTAGACGGATATTGGAATGAGAAAGGACAAAACCTTAAAAAAGCATTTTTAAAAGCCCCATTAAAATTTTCAAGGATATCTTCCGGTTTTTCATACGCCAGAAAACATCCTATATACAAAATAGTACGTCCGCACACAGGTGTAGATTATTCTGCTCCGAAAGGCACTCCTGTAATGGCAATTGGCGATGGAAAGGTTATTTTTAAAGCCTATAAAGGTGGCGGAGGAAATACCATTAAGATTAAACATAATAGTAATTACACAACAGCCTATCTGCACCTATCAAATTATGCAAAAGGAATAAAAATAGGATCTCACGTTAAACAAGGACAAGTGATTGGATATGTAGGTAGTACCG
>MWBK01000181.1 GCA_002069025.1 Bacteroidetes bacterium ADurb.Bin302
AACGTGATTTAGAGAAATCTATTTTACATACGGGTCTAGCTCAGTTGCCAGAAATATTATTAAGGTATGCTCTAACAACTGAGAAGTATCCAAAGAAAATTTAACGTGATTTAGAGAAATCTATTTTACATACGGGTCTAGCTCAGTTGCCAGAAATATTATTAAGGTATGCTCTAACAACTGAGAAGTATCCAAAGAAAATTTAACGTGATTTAGAGAAATCTATTTTACATACGGGTCTAGCTCAGTTGCCAGAAATATTATTAAGGTATGCTCTAACAACTGAGAAGTATCCAAAGAAAATTTAACGTGATTTAGAGAAATCTATTTTACATACGGGTCTAGCTCAGTTGCCAGAAATATTATTAAGGTATGCTCTAACAACTGAGAAGTATCCAAAGAAAATTTAACGTGATTTAGAGAAATCTATTTTACATACGGGTCTAGCTCAGTTGGTAGAGCATCGGTCTCCAAAACCGAGTGTCGGGAGTTCGAGCCTCTCGACCCGTGCAAACAAAATAACTAACCATGAAGGTAGTAAATTATATCAAAGAATCTTACAACGAACTCGTTCATAAAGTTTCTTGGCCAACCGCAAAGGAATTAACCAATAGTTCAATCATCGTACTAGTAGCTTCCCTAATACTGGCTTTGATAATTTGGTTAATCGACCTTGGTTTTGAAGAAATAATGAAGTTAATTTACGGTTTGATAAGCTAATACGGAGGATTAAGGATGTCTGAGTCAACGGAAAAAAGATGGTACGTTTTACGTGCTATCAGTGGTAAGGAAAACAAAGTACGTGAGTACCTTGATGCAGAGATTAAAAATAACCCTGCACTCCACAGCTACGTATTTCAGGTTCTAATTCCTACGGAAAAAGTATATCAAATCCGTAACGGTAAAAAGACAATCAAAGAACGGAGCTATTTGCCAGGTTATGTACTTGTAGAAGCTACTCTGACAGGAGAAATTGTTCATTATCTAAGGAACATTCCTAATGTTATCGGCTTCTTAGGAGGTAATTCAGCAAATGCAACTCCACTTCGTCAATCGGAAGTCAATCGTATTTTAGGTACGGTAGATCAACTTCAAGAAAACGAAGAAGAATTGACAGTGCCTTTCTTTGTGGGTGAAACCGTAAAAGTAATTTCAGGACCTTTCAACGACTTCTCCGGTATAATCGAAGAAGTAAATAACGAGAAAAAGAAACTGAAGGTTATGGTCATGATTTTTGGGCGGAAAACCCCGCTTGAATTGAGCTTTATGCAAGTAGAAAAAGAACAGTAAAAGGTTACGCTTTAATTGTTCCGATTCGCATATCATTTTTTTATTAACAATTAGTATTTGATAATATGGCAAAAGAAGTTGCTGGACAAATCAAATTGCAAGTTAAAGGCGGTGCAGCAAATCCGTCTCCTCCTATTGGTCCTGTCTTAGGTTCTAAGGGTATCAATATAATGGAGTTTTGCAAACAGTTTAATGCCAGAACACAAGACAAAGCAGGTAAAATATTACCTGTAGTTATTACGTATTACTCAGATAAATCGTTCGATTTTATCATCAAAACGCCTCCGGTAGCAATCCAATTGTTGGAAATATCCAAACAAAAAAGCGGATCTGCAGAACCGAACCGTAAAAAAGTTGCTGAAATTACTTGGGATCAAGTAAGAGTAATCGCTCAAGATAAAATGCCCGATTTAAACTGTTTTACAGTTGAATCTGCAATGCGTATGGTAGCCGGAACAGCAAGAAGCATGGGTATTTCTATAAAAGGAGAATTCCCTGCAAGTAACTAACACTTCAATTTTTAAAAAATGAGTAAACAGACAAAAAACCAAAAATTGGCTGCTGCAAAGATTGAAGTAGGTAAAAACTATTCACTTGCAGAAGCATCTGCTTTGGTAAAGGAAATAAGTACCACAAAATTCGACGCGTCTGTAGATATAGACGTTCGTTTGGGTATTGACCCTCGTAAATCTAACCAAATGGTAAGAGGCGTTGTCTCTTTGCCTAATGGAACAGGTAAATCAGTTAGGGTTCTTGCTTTATGTACACCCGACGCGGAAGCAGATGCGAAAGCAGCTGGTGCCGATTATGTCGGACTTGACGAGTACATCGAAAAGATTAAAGGTGGATGGACAGATGTTGATGTTATCATCACAATGCCTTCTATCATGGGTAAGATTGGTGCTCTAGGTCGTGTTTTAGGCCCTCGTGGCTTAATGCCAAACCCTAAGAGCGGCACAGTTACAAATGAAGTTGGCAAGGCTGTAAGAGAAGTAAAACAAGGTAAAATAGATTTCAAAGTTGATAAATCAGGTATTGTACATACCTCTATCGGCAAAGTATCTTTCACTCCTAAACAGATTGAAGAGAATGCAAAAGAGTTTATTTCAACGTTGAACAAACTGAAACCATCTTCTTCTAAAGGTGTTTATATTAAGAGCATTTATCTTTCCAGCACAATGAGCAAAGGTCTGAAAATCGACCCTAAATCTGCTGAATAACTTAAAAAAAAACAATGTTATGAAAAAGGAAGATAAAAGCAAAGTAATAAGTCAATTGAAAGATGCGCTAGGACAATATAGCCATTTCTATGTTACAGATACATCAGGCTTAAACGCTGAACGTACTTACGTACTTAGAAAAAATTGCTTTCAACAAGACGTAAAATTGGTAGTTGTAAAAAACACCTTGTTCCAAAAAGCTCTTGAAGCTACGGGTGCGGACTATACTCCGTTATTCGACGTTTTAAAGGGTTCCACATCGATCATGTTTTCAAATAACAGTAATGCACCTGCTAGTCTTATCAAACAAATGAAGAAAGATAAGGCTAACAATGACAAACCTGTCTTGAAAGCAGCTTATGTACAAGAATGTTTCTATTTTGGCGAAGACCAATTAGATACATTGGTTTCTTTGAAATCAAAGGAACAACTTCTCGGCGATATTATCGGTATGTTACAGTCTCCTATGCAAAACGTACTATCGGCTTTGCAATCAGGCGGAAGTACAATACAAGGCGTGCTGAAAACATTAGGCGAGAAAGAATAAAAAATTTATAATTAATTTATTAGTAACTTATTTTAAATCATAAAACAATGGCAGATTTGAAAAAAATTGCAGAAGAGTTAGTAAACTTGACAGTAAAAGATGTAAATGAACTAGCTAAAATTTTGAAAGACGAATATGGTATCGAACCTGCAGCTGCTGCTGTAGCCGTAGCTGCTCCTGCTGCTGGTGCTGCTGCTCCTGCTGCTGAAGAAAAAACATCTTTTGATGTTGCTTTGAAAGCCGCTGGTGCAAATAAATTGGCAATCGTAAAATTAGTAAAAGAATTGACAGGTCTTGGCTTGAAAGAAGCTAAAGATTTAGTTGATGCTGCTCCTTCAGTAATCAAAGAAGGATTGTCAAAAGACGATGCTGAGAACATGAAAAAACAATTAACAGAAGCTGGTGCTGAAGTTGAATTGAAGTAAACTAACATCCTGTTAATCAGGAAATTCGGTTTAGAACCTTAGAAATAAGGTTCTAAGCCTTTTTATGTTTATAAATAAAGTGGTGTTCTATTCCACCGAGAATAAGGCAATCACGAGTTCATTAACCATGTTGATAGACCTCTCGTATGAGTAACCAAAGAATAAATTTTTCTTCCATTAAAAATCCGTTGGAATACCCAGATTTCCTGGAGGTACAATTGAAGTCGTTCCAGGACTTTTTCCAACTTGATACCCCGCCCGAAAAACGCAAGAACGAAGGTTTGTATAAAGTATTTGCGGAAAATTTTCCAATAGCAGATACTCGTAATAATTTCATCCTTGAATTTTTGGACTACTATGTAGATCCACCAAGGTATAGCATTCAAGAATGCATAGACCGTGGATTAACTTACAGTGTCCCTTTAAAGGCAAAGCTGAAATTGTACTGCACCGATCCCGATCATGAAGACTTCGAAACTGTAATACAAGACGTATATTTGGGGCCAATCCCTTATATGACAGAAAAGGGAACTTTTGTCATTAACGGAGCTGAACGCGTAATCGTTTCACAGTTACATCGTTCACCCGGTGTTTTCTTTGGAAAAAGCATGCACGCAAACGGTACAAAGTTATATTCGGCAAGAATTATACCGTTCCGCGGTTCGTGGATAGAATTCACGACAGACATTAACAATGTCATGTACGCATACATCGACAGAAAGAAAAAATTGCCTGTTACTACACTTTTAAGAGCAATCGGATTTGAAAGCGACAAAGATATTTTGGAAATTTTCAACCTTGCAGAAGAAGTTAAAGTATCAAAGGCGAGTTTAAAGAAATCTGTTGGTCGTACATTGGCTGCACGCGTGTTGAAAACATGGGTTGAAGATTTTGTTGATGAAGATACCGGCGAAGTTGTTTCAATTGATCGTAACGAAGTTATAATCGATCGTGAAACAGTTTTGTCAACAGAACACATCGACACTATACTAGAAGCAAATGTTTCAACAATTTTGTTGCACAGAGAAGATACAAACCAATCTGATTACACCATAATATATAATACATTGCAAAAAGATCCAAGTAATTCGGAAAAAGAAGCAACATATTATATATATCGTCAATTACGTAACGCAGAACCTACAGACGATGCTAGCGCACGCGAGGTTATTAACAACCTGTTCTTCTCTGAAAAGAGATACGATTTAGGTGATGTAGGTCGTTATCGTATAAACAAAAAATTGAATCTGGATATATCTCCTGAAATTAAAGTTTTAACTAAGGAGGATATTATTGCTATTATTCAATATTTAATACAACTTTTAAATTCAAAGGCAGACGTTGATGATATCGATCACTTAAGTAATCGTCGTGTACGTACTGTTGGAGAGCAATTATACAACCAATTTGGAGTTGGACTTGCACGTATGGCACGCACAATTCGTGAACGTATGAATGTACGCGACAACGAAGTATTTACTCCTATTGACTTGATTAATGCAAAAACAATATCGTCAGTAATCAACACGTTCTTTGGAACAAATGCACTTTCTCAATTCATGGATCAAACCAATCCATTGGCTGAGATCACACACAAACGCCGTCTATCAGCATTAGGACCTGGCGGTTTGTCTCGTGAACGTGCAGGATTTGAGGTTCGTGACGTACACTATACACATTATGGACGTCTTTGCCCGATTGAAACCCCTGAAGGTCCAAACATCGGTTTGATTTCGTCTTTATGCGTATATGCAAAAATTAATAATCTTGGATTTATCGAAACTCCATATCGTAAGGTTGCTAATAAAACAGTTGATTTAAAAAAAGAAGACATATTGTATATGACCGCCGAAGAAGAAGAGGGCAAGATTATCGCTCAAGGTAATGCTCCTCTTGACGACAAAGGTCATTTTATACGTGCCAAGGTTAAATCTCGCAAAGATAGTGATTTCCCCGTTGTTTTACCGGAAGAAGTAGAATTCATGGACGTAGCTCCACAACAGATTGCTTCTATTGCAGCTGCATTAATTCCATTCTTGGAACACGATGATGCTAACCGTGCTTTAATGGGTTCAAACATGATGAGACAGGCAGTACCTTTGTTACATGCCGAAGCTCCTATTGTTGGAACAGGATTGGAAGGTCAATTAATTCGCGATTCACGCACACAGATTACAGCTGAACGTGATGGTATTATTGAATTTGTTGATTCAACTTGCATTAAAGTAAAATATGATTACTCAGACGAAGAATTATTTGTCATGTTCGATAGTCCTATAAAAGAATATCATATTTCTAAATTTCAAAAGACCAATCAAAGTACAACCTTTGACTTACGTCCTATTGTTAAAAAAGGAGAGCGTGTCACAAAAGGTCAGATTCTGACAGAAGGTTATTCTACGGAGAATGGTGAATTGGCAATCGGACGCAATTTAAAAGTTGCATTCATGCCTTGGAAAGGATATAATTACGAGGATGCCATCGTTATTAACGAGCGCATTGTACGTGAAGATATTTTCACTTCTGTGCATGTTGACGAATACACATTGGAAGTTCGTGAAACAAAACGCGGTATGGAGGAATTAACCTCTGATATTCCAAACGTAAGCGAAGATGCAACAAAAGATTTAGATGAAACAGGTATAGTTCGCATTGGTGCACTAATCGAACCTGGTGATATTCTAATTGGTAAAATCACTCCTAAAGGCGAGTCAGATCCTTCTCCTGAAGAAAAATTGTTACGTGCTATATTTGGTGATAAGGCTGGTGACGTTAAAGACGCATCTTTAAAAGCATCACCTTCATTACATGGTGTAGTTATTGGCAAACGCTTGTTCGCAAAAGTTCAAAAGGACAAGAAATCAAAGAATGCCGAGAAATTAACAATGGCCAAATTAGAAGAAAACTTCGAAGAAGAAACTTTACAATTGAAAACTATTTTAGTTAGTAAATTGATGGAGCTTACAAACGGAAAAACTTCGCAAGGAGTTAAAGACTTTTTGGATGCAGATGTTATTGCAAAAGGCAATAAGTTCTCACAAAAGCAATTAATGGACATTAATTACACAAGCGTACAAACAACCAAGTGGACAACTGATGCACACAAAAACGATTTGATTCGCGATGTAATTCAAAACTATTTACGCCGCTATAAAGAACTAGACGCACAGCTTAAACGCGAAAAATACAATATGACTATTGGAGATGAATTACCTTCAGGTATTATCAAATTAGCCAAAGTTTATATTGCTAAGAAACGTAAGATTCGCGTCGGTGATAAGATGGCAGGACGCCATGGTAACAAGGGTATAGTATCAAGAATTGTACGTCAAGAAGATATGCCATTCTTAGAAGATGGTACGCCTGTTGACATTGTCCTAAACCCTCTGGGTGTGCCTTCTCGTATGAACCTTGGACAGATTTTTGAAACTGTTTTAGGCTGGGCTGGCAAAGAATTAGGAGTTAAATTTGCTACACCAATTTTTGATGGCGCAACTATAGATGACCTTAATACATGGACAGATAAAGCCGGCATTCCTCGTTATGGTAAAACTTACTTGTATGATGGTGGAACAGGTGAACGCTTCGACCAAGCTGCAACTGTAGGCGTTATTTATATGCTGAAATTAGGCCATATGGTTGATGATAAGATGCACGCACGTTCAATCGGACCGTACTCTTTAATTACTCAACAACCACTTGGTGGTAAAGCTCAATTTGGTGGTCAACGTTTTGGTGAAATGGAAGTTTGGGCATTGGAAGCATTTGGTGCTGCGCACGTATTACAAGAAATCTTGACTATTAAGTCAGATGACGTTATGGGACGTGCAAAAGCTTACGAAGCTATTGTTAAAGGTGATCCACTACCGCAACCTGGTATTCCGGAATCACTCAATGTATTATTACATGAGTTACGTGGTTTAGGTCTTAGCATCAACTTAGAGTAAAAAGAAAGCACTATGGCATTTAGAACAGATAATAAAGTAAAGACAAACTTCAAGCAAATAGCTATTGGATTGGCTTCTCCGGAAGAAATCCTAGAGCAGTCGAGTGGCGAGGTCCTAAAACCGGAAACCATAAACTACCGCACATACAAACCTGAACGTGATGGTCTGTTTTGCGAACGCATTTTTGGTCCTACAAAGGACTATGAATGTCATTGCGGAAAATACAAACGCATCCGTTATAAGGGTATCGTTTGCGACCGCTGCGGTGTTGAAGTAACAGAAAAGAAAGTACGTCGTGAAAGAATGGGACACATACAATTAGTTGTTCCTGTTGCACACATTTGGTATTTTCGCTCATTACCAAACAAAATTGGTTATCTTTTAGGATTGCCAACTAAAAAATTGGATGCAATCATATATTACGAAAAATATGTGATTATACAAGCCGGTATACGTACCGATTTAGCAGAAGGAGATTTACTAACTGAAGAGGAATACCTCGACATAGTTGATTCTCTTCCTCGCGAAAATTATTTGTTGGAAGATACAGATCCTAATAAGTTTATCGCAAAAATGGGCGCAGATGCCGTTTACGATATGCTTACACGTTTGGATTTGGATAGCTTATCATATGAATTACGTGATAAAGCAAGCAACGACTCATCACAACAACGTAAAACAGAAGCATTAAAACGCTTACAAGTGATCGAATCATTCAGAGCTTCGAAAAACGTTAACAAGCCTGAATGGATGATTATGAAAGTAATCCCTGTTATTCCACCCGAATTGAGACCTTTGGTTCCTCTTGATGGTGGACGTTTTGCAACTTCAGATTTAAATGACTTATACAGACGTGTTATTATTCGTAACAATCGTCTTAAGAAACTTATAGAGATAAAAGCTCCTGAAGTTATTTTGAGAAACGAGAAACGTATGTTGCAGGAAGCTGTAGATTCATTATTCGACAACACGCGTAAGTCAACTGCTGTTAAAGCAGATGCTAATCGTCCTCTTAAATCTTTATCTGATAGTTTGAAAGGTAAACAAGGTCGTTTCCGTCAAAACTTATTAGGTAAACGTGTTGACTATTCTGCACGTTCAGTAATTGTCGTTGGACCTGAATTAAAAATGCACGAATGCGGACTTCCAAAAGACATGGCTGCTGAATTATACAAACCATTTGTCATTCGTAAGTTAATTGAACGTGGTATTGTAAAAACAGTAAAATCAGCTAAGAAAATTGTTGATCGTAAAGATCCTGTCGTTTGGGACATCTTGGAATATGTCATGAAAGGACATCCTGTATTACTTAACCGTGCTCCGACTTTGCACCGTTTAGGTATTCAGGCATTTCAACCTAAAATGATAGAAGGAAAAGCTATTCAGTTACACCCATTAGCATGTACAGCATTCAATGCTGACTTCGATGGTGACCAAATGGCTGTTCACTTACCTCTTGGTAATGATGCTGTTTTGGAAGCACAAATATTGATGCTGGCATCACACAATATTTTAAATCCTGCAAATGGAGCTCCTATCACAGTACCTTCACAAGATATGGTTCTTGGTCTTTACTATATGACAAAACCAAGACCCGGTGCACTAGGTGAAGGATTGAAATTTTATTCTCCAAAAGAGGTAATTATTGCATACAACGAACGTAAAGTATCATTAAACGCAAAAATAACAGTAAAAACTAAGGACGTTCAAAACGGACTTATCATTACTAGATTAATTGATACAACAGTTGGTCGTGTATTGGTTAACGAATGTGTACCTGATGAAGTAGGATTTATCAATGAAGTGTTATCTAAAAAATCACTTCGCGATATTATTAGCAAAGTAATCAGCGTATGTGGAGTTGCTCGTACAGCCGACTTCTTGGATGAAATCAAGAACATGGGTTATTATATGGCTTTCAAAGGATGTTTGTCATTTAACTTACAAAACGTCATCATTCCTAAAGAAAAAGATGAATTGGTACAAGAGGGATATGAAAAAGTTGAAGCCATATTGAATGACTATAACATGGGTTTCATTACTTATAACGAACGTTACAACCAAATCATTGATACTTGGACACACGTCAACTCAAAATTGTCAAATATTTTGATGAAACAATTGTCTGAAGATGATCAAGGTTTCAACTCTGTATTCATGATGTTGGATTCAGGTGCTCGTGGTTCTAAAGAGCAAATTCGTCAGTTGTCCGGTATGCGTGGTTTGATGGCAAAACCTCAAAAAGCCGGTGCCGAAGGTGGTCAAATCATTGAAAACCCTATTTTGGCTAACTTTAAAGAGGGTCTATCTGTGTTGGAATACTTTATTTCAACTCACGGTGCTCGTAAAGGTTTGGCTGATACCGCATTAAAGACTGCAGATGCAGGTTACTTAACACGTCGTTTGGTCGATGTATCACATGATGTTATTATAACTGAAGAAGACTGCGGTACCTTACGTGGATTAGTAGCTTCTGAATTAAAGAATAATGAAGATGTTATTTCTTCTCTTTATGAACGTATCCTAGGTAGAGTTTCTGTACACGACATTCAACATCCTTTAACAGGAAAAATAATTGTTGGAGCCGGTGAGGAAATCACAGAAGAAGCTGCAAAAACAATACAAAATTCTCCAATCGAACACGTAGAAATACGTTCGGTATTAACATGCGAATCTAAAAAAGGTGTTTGCGCAAAATGCTATGGCAGAAACTTGGCAACAGGACGCATGGTTCAAAAAGGAGAATCTGTTGGTGTTATCGCTGCACAATCTATCGGTGAACCCGGAACACAGTTGACATTGCGTACATTCCACGTCGGTGGTGTTGCTGCCAACGTAGCTGCAGAAAATAAGATTACATCTAGATACGATGGTATATTAGAAATTGACGAGTTACGTACAGTTACTTCAGACGACAATGTTACATTAGTAGTAAGCCGTTTAGCTGAATTACGTATCATTGAGCCAACCACTAAAGTTATTTTGACACAACAAAATATTCCTTACGCATCTACATTGTTCTTCAAATCAGGATCTACTGTTAAAAAAGGAGACGTAATTTGCGAATGGGATCCTTTCAACGCTGTTATCATAGCTGAAGGAAGTGGTAAAATGGCTTTCGAAAGCATGATTGAAAATATAACCTTTAAAACAGAGTCTGACGAACAGACCGGTTTGAAAGAAAGGGTTATTATTGAATCTAAGGATAAGAACAAGATTCCTTCTGCTCATGTATTAGATGAAAAGGGAGAAGTTGTTCGTACATACGCATTGCCGGTTGGTGCTCACATCTCTATCGAAGAGAAAGCAAAAATCAAGACCGGACAAATCTTGTTCAAGATTCCACGTGCTGTAAGCAAAGCGGGTGATATCACCGGTGGTCTTCCGCGTGTAACAGAATTATTTGAAGCTCGTAACCCTTCAAATCCTGCAATAGTATCTGAAATTGATGGAGAGGTAACATTCGGTAAGATCAAAAGAGGTCAACGTGAAATTGTTATAACATCAAAAACAGGAGAAGAAAGAAAGTATCTTGTACCTCTGTCAAAACAGATTCTAATTCAAGAAAACGACTTTATTCGTGCCGGTGGAGCTCTTTCAGATGGAGCAATCACACCTTCTGATATTTTGGCAATCAAAGGACCTACTGCAGTACAAGAGTACATAGTAAATGAAGTCCAAGACGTATATCGTCTACAAGGTGTTAAAATTAATGATAAACACTTTGAAGTAATTGTTCGTCAAATGATGCGTAAAGTTGAAATTGAAGATCCGGGTGATACACGTTTCCTTGAAAAACAAGTTGTTGACAAACAAGAATTTATGGCTGAAAATGATCAAATATGGGGTAAAAAAGTTATCACTGATGTAGGTGATTCTACTATATTCCAACGCGGTCAAATTGTAACAGCACGTAAATTACGTGACGAGAATAGTGCTTTAAAACGTAAAGACCTACGTCCAATAGAAACTCGCGATGCAATACCTGCAACATCAAGTCAGATCCTGCAAGGTATTACAAGAGCAGCTCTACAAACAACAAGCTTTATGTCTGCTGCATCATTCCAAGAGACAACAAAAGTTTTGAATGATGCTGCAATTAACGGCAAGGTTGATAAACTTGAAGGAATGAAGGAAAATGTAATCTGTGGCCATTTAATTCCGGCAGGCGCTGGTCAAGCTGAATTTGAAAAAATTATCGTAGCATCACGCGAAGAGTACGAGAAAATCATGGAAGCTAAACGTAACGTCATTGACGTTTCAGAACCGGCTAATATAAATGAATAAACCTAATTAAGGTTTCTTTAATACGAAGAAAGGCTGCCCATTTGGCAGCCTTTCTTGTTTTAAAAAAAAAACAAAACCAAACTTCTTACTTCATATTGTTTTTTACTATCTTTGGACGATAACCGAAATCATATCAAATATGAAACGAATAAATGCTTTATTTCTATTCTTATGCCTATTACTTGGCATTAATGCACAATCTCTTTTATCACCTGACGGCAACTTAAAACTAATATTTCAACTAGACGAAACCGGTTGCCCAACATATGCGCTTCAATATAAGAATATTGATGTAATTAAAACTAGTAAGATGGGGTTTGCACTTAAAAACGAGTCGGCATTACAAAACGGCTTTACTATATTGTCATCACAAAACTCAAGTTTTGACGAAACATGGAAACCTGTTTGGGGTGAAGTTAGTGAAATCAGAGATCAACACAATGAATTACTAGTTAATTTACATCAGACTAGGACAAACCGTTATATGCAAATCCGATTTAGAGTCTTTAATGACGGAATAGGATTCAGATATGAATTTGAAAAACAAGATAAACTAGGATATTTTAAAATACAAGACGAATTAACTAATTTCAACTTAACAGGAGATCATAAAACATTTTGGATTCCCGGAAATTTTGATTCAAACGAGTATTACTACACGACTTCAAATTTTAGTGAAATAAATGCTAACAAGGCTGATGGATCCGGTATTGGCACACATAAATTATTTTCAGCAACAGGTGTACAAAGTCCAATACTAATGAAAACAGATAAAGGATTGTATATCTTGATATTTGAAGCGGGCGCATTAGATTATCCCGCCATGCATTTAGATGCAAATCTAAAGAACTATACTCTTACATCTGCTCTTGCACCTGATGCGTACGGCACAAAAGCATACATGCAAACGCCATGTAAAACGCCATGGAGAACCATTTTAGTTACTGATAAAGCCACAGAACTATTAGCTTCTAAAACAATATTAAACCTAAATGAACCATGCAAAATTGAAAATACCGATTTTATACATCCTCAGAAATATATTGGTATATGGTGGGAAATGCATGTCCCTAATAAATCATCATGGAATTACGCAGATGGATACAATATAAAAATAAAGGATACAGATTGGAATAAACTTAAGCCTAACGGCAGACATGGCGCTACCACAGAAAATACAAAAAGGTATATTGACTTTGCTGCAGAACATGGTTTTAACGGTGTACTTGTTGAAGGATGGAATATTGGATGGGAAGATTGGGCCGGCAACTGGAAAGAAGAAGTATTTGATTTTGTTACACCCTATCCGGATTTTAATGTAGAAGAGTTATCACAATATGCAAAAAGTAAAGGCGTTAAAATAATAATGCACCATGAAACATCCGGATCTGTGACAAATTATGAACGCAGGATAGATGATGCAATAGACTTTATGAAAAAGTACGGATATGATGCTGTGAAAACCGGCTATGTAGGTTGGATTATACCACGTGGAGAAGAACACGATGGCCAATGGATGGCACAACACTATACTCGTACAATCGAAAAATTCGCAAACAATAGAATAATGGTAGATCAACATGAACCTACCCGCCCTACAGGCCAACATCGCACATATCCGAACTTAA
>MWBK01000182.1 GCA_002069025.1 Bacteroidetes bacterium ADurb.Bin302
CCTTCAGCTTTCTTTGAAAGACGCAACATGTAGCGAGCTTTAAGTCCATGACACAGCTTTAGCCATTTGTCAACGTTACCACTATTCCAAGTATCTCCTTTTGCCAGCGAAGTAGCACCTACCTCCTGATCCATCTCCAAATACTTAATAGCCTCATCTAAGTATCCCATGATGAGTTCATACATTTTTTTGCCATCATCATAAGTCGGGTTCGTTTTTAAAACACCCATCTCCTGAACCGGCAATTCACCATGCAGATCAAGCATTAACATAAAACCCATCGCCTTTATGGCATAACCAGCTCCTATATAATGATACTCGCCTTTTTGCTTTGCATTTTCAATCATCGGATCAATATTGACTGCTGCGCCTACATAAAAGTTCTGGTATACCGTTGTGCAACTACTTTGAGCAGGGTTCCAAGCTGCCAACAGTCCATTTGCGGAGGTTGTAGAAGTCTGCGTAAGCAAACCCAGTATTGTATTGGTACGCATAGCAGCCGTACCTGTTGCATATCCATAATAGTGCTGAATCCACGGAAGACGAACATCACTACTTGCATTCACAGCTGTAGGATTATCGGGATCAGTGTTTATATCAAGATAATCATCACAAGAACAGACTGCGCATGACAAAGTCAACCCTAATATAAAGTATATAATCTTTTTCATATTTATATTTTTATCAATTAGAACGTTATATTAACCCCAAACGACATACTTGCTTGCGCCGGAACGCCACAATAGTCAATACCCACAGAACCAGAACCACCGGTGCCCGAACCTGAAGATGCGGTTTCGGGGTCCATACCTTTGTAATTCGTGATCAGTAACAAATTGTTTCCAGTAATATTAGCAGTAAGTCCTTTTATTACATTTTGCTTTTTAAGCAAACGACCAAAGTTATACGACAAGGAAACGTTGCGTAAGCGAATCCAATTAACTTCAGTAATAAAATTATAAGCATTCTTTGCGTACTGATCCCAATATTGTTGAATCATGTATTCCCCTGATTTCTGAGCTTTATTGACTGTATACATCTGCCCTTTTTCATATGTATAAGTCTGAGGCTCGTAAGTATCACCATTTTTTGTATAAGCAACAAATTCAACTTTATCACGATTTAAGGTACGCATACTCATTCCTTTTGTAGTCAACATATATTCCGTACCATTATAGATATCGCCTCCCAACCGCATATCAAGCAGGAACGACAGATTCCAATCTTTATAAGTAAAACTGTTATTCAACCCACCAATCAATTTGGGCTCTCTGTTACCAACGATATTAGTTTCAACTTGCGTGTCCTTGATCAATCCGGTTGCAGGGTTATATTCATATCCTCCGGTACCAGCTGCTTCAACATACTTATTTCCTGTTAAACCAAGAAAATATCCTCCGTTAGGAATCGAACCGGCTTTTACACCACCTTGTTGGGCATCTGTTACATAGAAAACATCAACACCATCAACAAAATCACCTAAGGTGCCGCGATTCCCCGATAAATTTAAAGTAGCTTCCCACTGAAAATCTTTCGTAAAAATAGGTTTACCGGTGATAGATAACTCCATACCCTTATTAATAACCGAACCACCATTCAGATTAAGGAAGATATAACCGGTTGACTGTCCCAAACGAGGTGCGCATATCTGATCTTTAGTTTCAGAATAATAATACGTGTAATCCAGGCCTAAACGACCATTGAAGAACTTAAGTTCTGCTCCTAGTTCATAAGCCGTTTGTATTTCCGGTTTTAGGTTAGGATTTCCGGCTGTCCACTCAACCCCCACCGTTCTAAAGTTTTGATTTACCGTAGCAACCGGACGCATCAATGTTGCCAACATATACGGATCGGCATCTTTACCAACTTGTGCCCATGATGCACGAATCTTTCCAAAAGATAATATGTTGTTTGCCGGCAAAAGCTCTGTAAATGCAAAACTACCCGAAACAGATGGATAAAAGTAAGAACGATTCTCCACAGGTAATGTTGACGACCAGTCGTTACGTCCTGTCACTGTAAGATAAGCTATGCTTTTGTAAGCTGCACGAAACTCACCGTAAACACCAATCATTCGTTTACGCACATTTCTTTCCGTAAAGAACTTATCCTTGTTCTCAATCGTCGCAAAGCTTATAACAGAATTTGTATAAGGATTGTAGCCCCATCTCTGCTGATTAACACGTTTAGTATCCTCTACCGTTGTTCCCAATAATACTCCTAAGTTAAAATCACCAAAGTTTTTTTCCATATTCGACATAAAGTTACCAGTCAGATACTGATATTGAGTTCCACTCTTTGCCAAATACCCTTTCTGATACTTTTCCACTACCGCTCCACCAGGAGCCTTGTAAGTATAACTATTACTTGTATATTGATCAATACCAGCACGCCCTATAAGATTCCACCAATCAGCAAGTTTAAGATTTAAATTCAAAGCACCAGTAAAACGATCGGTAGCATCTTCAAGTGAGTTACGATTTATTACCCAATATGGATTCTCAATATCACTATATGGCTCTTGTAATCCTTCAAAGAGACGGTACCTTGTTCCATCTTCGTTGAGCCAATGATTTATATCGTCAGAACGCGACCAACCATATAATGCAGACATGGCGCCCGATCCTCCTGCCGTATATAATCCTCCTGAAGTAAAGGTTTTATCCGTTCTGGATTGAGAATATGAAACATTTGCACTAGCAGTAAGTGCACCGTATTTTTGCTCGCCATTGAAACGAAACGTGTTTTTTCCGAATGAGGTACCCGGAACAATACCCGTTTGTTCATAATTAGAAGCCGACAAATAAAATGAGCCATTTTTGGATCCACCTGTAATGCTTACGCTGTTATCAAAAATATTGCTTCCTTTGAAGAAATCTGAAACATTATCATAAGCCTCACCTTCTATGGCTTCACCCCAAGACTCAGTTGTAAAATCACTTAGCACACCTTTTTCATTGTAATATCCACGTCCGTACACACCTTGTATTTCCGGAAGATCTTTTGCCCATGAATAAGTATACTTGCTGCTCACATTAATGCGAACTAAACCTTCAGAGCCTTTTTTGGTTGTTATAATTACGACACCATCGGCAGCTCTGGAGCCATACAAAGCAGCTGCAGCTGCTCCTTTTAGGACCGACATTGATTCAATATCTTCAGGGTTAATATCCATCACCCTGTTGCTAAATGTAGTTGCACTTTTAGTTACTCCATCAGTCAAAGAATTACCTGGGTTAACCGTGGAGTTATCATAAATAATTCCATCAACAACAAACAATGGTTGATTATCTCTGGATTCACTAGCTGAGTTTCCACCGCGAATCGTAATAGAAGAGCCGGCTCCGGCCGCACCACCCGATTGAGTGATATTTACTCCCGGTATCTTACCTGCTAATGAATTAACAACATTCGTTTGCTTATTTTTTAATAATTCTTCTGCACCAATATCAGAAACGGCATATCCAAGTGCTTTCTTTTCTTTTTTGATGCCCATAGCCGTAACAACCACTTCGCTCAATGCTTGTGCGTCTTCTGCCAAAGTAATATTGTAATTGGCAGCGTTACCCAAAGAAATTTCTTTTTTTGTATATCCCACGTAAGAGACTACCAAAACGGATCCTTGAGAAGCATTCAACGAGAAATTCCCGTCAACATCCGTAATAGTACCATTGCTGGTTCCTTTAACCAACACACTTGCACCAATAATTGGCTCTCCTTTAGAGTCGACTACCGTTCCCGTAATTTTTTTAGCCTGCTGTACACTGGTAAATTCAGATACTTCATTTCTATCCACAGCCTCTGCTGTTGAAAAGTAAATAGAAAATCCCCATGCTGTACATAGTGCTAATGTTAAGCAATAATTTCTTTTCATAAGCTTTATTTTTTGGGTTTGTTTGCAAACTTATGAATTAATTTAGAATTCAATTTATAAATCCGACTAAATAAAAACTAATAAATATTAAAATCATTGCTTTTATACAATTAAAACATTCTACTATGATAGTTTTTCAAATAAAAGGTAGTGAAAACAACAATATGAAAGCTACAAAAAGAAAACAATAGAAGCATTTATTTCTATAAAATGAATATCAAAAAACAATTTTTAAAGCAAAATAAAACAATAAAATCAAATGAAAAGACAAAAAGGTAACAGACCATCAGACGATAGAGAAAAGTGAAAATCAACAGTAAATATATAATTTAATTTAAGATACAGCCAAAACCTTCATTATTTAGCTATGGGCTGAATCTTCCTGCGTACATCTTTTGATATTTCTAAAAACATATAATTTAGTTTCCCAGAGTGGATACCTTTCTTATTCTGAGCGTATTTTTTATTTGCGTATTCCTTCGATTTTTCAAAGGTAATAAGTGACATTTGGTTCTGCGATTTGCCTACCATCGTTGAATCAAGCTGTTCGTCAGGGAAGAAATCATCTAAATCAACGTCTCCTATCATAGTTGTTTCTAGAAACTCTTTATTCTTATGGCTACTATCAGTATAATATCCCACAAACATATGACCCGGTGTGCGAACTAAGATAGGATCGATATTGATTGCTCGTAAAAGTGATGCTATTAAAACACTACCATCTACACAATTAATTTGCGACGACTCCAACGCATCATCAAACGTGCGCACTCTTTGAGAATACACAACATTACTCGACAAACTAGTATTCGAAACAGAACTGTAACGGAATTTACGCTTTTGTAATACATTCCACAAAGCGTAGACTTGTTTATCAACAGCCTCGGGACGTGCGCTTTGGTATCCTAAAAACCGATTGACAATGCGAGTATTTAACGCTTCACGCAGCAGTTTATCAATCATTGGATTGTCTTCGTTGACATAGGCTGCAAAAAAGATACCGGTATCGTGAAAATTAGTTCCGTTACTAACGTAACCCAGAAGACATTCATTAATGCTTCGAACAGAAAATGTACGCACCTTTTGGCCCAAACTTTTGCCGTCAACTTCAACATGAATGGCAATACTTATGGGGGTAGCCTGCTCCGCACCTTTTAATGCCTCATAATTCCATATAATATCTGGATAAACGGTATATTCGGTTCGTGATTTTTCTAGAACAAATTCTGAAACAGAGCGAGAGAAGAAAGGGGTTTCTGCAACATCAATACGAACACGAGTATATTGTGATCTAGATTTTAAACGAACAGAAATACATGATTTAGGATTTCCAACATAGACTGAATCAGAGGGTTGTACTACCTGAGCATCAGTCGTTGCCACCGAAAGAATTGCCGAAGGAAATATGTTTCCACCCAATTCATCAGTGATTTCAAAATCAGAGCGAAATGAGCTACATTGAAAAACAGATATACTAATTGCTACTACACATAATGCGATGGCAATAACAAGCAATTCTTTCTTTCCAAGATTAATATTTATTTTAAGCATATCTTCACACTGATTTAATTGATAAACAAAGATATGATATTATTTTGTATAATAGTTGATTCGTAACAGAATCGTAATAATTGTTTCATTTTCATTAGTGTCCACTAAAAATGTGGACGATTAAAAATTAAATAAATTTGGTTCACTTGAACCGCATCGATCTTTGTCATTTTTGAATTTAGCCTTATCAAAGAGATTTGTCAAATGGGTTTTGTCAGTAAGTGAAATACTTAAAATCTGCAGTACCTCGTAAGTACTTCTTTCTAGTTTCATATCATGCTGTACAATAGCCACTAGACAATATGCACTAATAGCAGAATATATCTGAATTCGAACTGCATTCTGGGTTGTTCCCCAGAATTTTTTAATCTTTAGGTGTTGCTTAAGCCATTTGAAAAACAGTTCAACTTGCCACCTATTTTTATAAAGTTCTGCAACCTGAATAGAGGTTAAATGCATGGCATTGGTTAAGAACATGAACTCTCGTTTCTGTTCATCATCCCAATAACGTACAAGCCTCAGTTCATTAGGATAATGCTTTTTGGGGTAGTACCCAATTAACTCTATTCTAGCATCGGATAATACATTCTTTGGCATACGACGCTTCCATTGGATCGTTTTGTATTTCAGATTCTTTTTGGCTCTGATAACAAAATATGACTCAATTGTTTCTATTTTGAATAAACGCTTAAAGTCATTATATCCACGATCAAAGATGTAGTATGAGCCTACTTCATAGGGGATTACATCCATCGCCTTTGAATCATGAACTCTTGCATCTGTGATATGAAAGAATGCTGGAACCTGAGTTTCCACATCATAAAGAGTATGCATTTTAATGCCGCCTTTATGTCTGCGGAACTTTGCCCACCAAAATACATTTAAGCATAAATCTATTGTCGTGGAATCAAAGGCATATACGTTACCATCAAGTCTGAAGATATTAACTGCACGTTTCTTACGTGCTTCATCGACGAGATAATAAGCAAAATCTTCAAAGATTCTGTAGTCTCTATTCTGATTAGCTTTTGCAAGATTACTTTTAGTTACATTACGACCAAGTCCCAGATGATATGTCTTATTGGCATGTGCCTCTATTGCAACTATTAAGTCACGTAGACTCTCCCGATTACAAAGTTGACCAAACATCAATGTTAGGAGTTGATTCCAACAAGTAAAGAACTTCACATACTTATCTCCATCGTATTTTGCTACGATTCGATTAAACTTACTTCTGTTGAGAAATGCAGTCAGTTGAGCGAAAACGTATTTATCTTGAAACATATGCTATTCAATTAAGAATGCAAAGTAACAGAATCAAGTCCGTTCGCTCGAATAATCGTTGTATAAGACTAATATTCAATCATTTCAAAGAACTCTTTGCGTTTTTTAGTGGACGCTTATGCTATGATTATATACAACTTACTGAACTTTACTATTGGGCGACCGAGGTAGGTTGAAGTGTTGTACCCATTTGCTTTTGCCCAGTCAATAATTTGGTTGCGACATTCTTCTGAATAATAGACTGTCAGCAGTTTCTGCTCAATCATTTCACTCCAAGTAAGAGGTAAGCCGATGTTGTTGATGTCTTCGATATATGCTATTCCAAGAGCTACCGCTATAGGACTTTTAACGAAATCTCCTTTTTCAGATGTTGGAGTCACCCCAAAGACCTGCTTAACGCCATCAACAAGCGATTTTATGGCTAACATATCCTGAGCAAGGTCAAGTTCAGCAATAAAGTCCACCTCTGTATCTACGAGTTTGTGGAATAGATTACCGTCCTCGTTGCCGAGTTGTTTCAGTCCCCAATGGGCTTGGAAACG
>MWBK01000183.1 GCA_002069025.1 Bacteroidetes bacterium ADurb.Bin302
AAAATCGAAAAGGCGATGAGTAAGAAAGTTAAAAAGCTTAAGAAGATTAAAAAAGATAAAGCTATAAATAATGATAAACTACACGTTTATCAGATTGACGAAGCTGATGACATAAAGAATACTATCGAAAATTTTAAGAAAAATGAAGAAGTGGAATATGTGCAAGAAGACTACGTTCTAACAAGTTTTGACCTTCCTACAGACATAAAATTTAATGAGCAGTGGCACCTTAACAACAATGGGCAGTCTGTATTCGGTCAGACAGGCACAAGCGGTGTGGATGTGAATGTTTTAGATGCATGGTCAAAGTCCGAAGGTTCAGAGGAAGTGCTGGTTGGTGTAATCGATACGGGCATAGATGCTTTTCATGAAGATCTCAAAGAAAATATTTACATAAACAAAAATGAAGTACCGGGTGACGGATTGGATAACGATGGGAATGGCTACGTTGACGATGTAACCGGATATGATTTCCACAATGATGACGGCACGGTATACGACGCAAATGAAGCATTACATGGAACACATGTTGCCGGGATTATTGGGGCGAGCAAAAACGGAGTGGGTGTATGCGGAGTTTCCCCAAAGGTAAAAATTCTTCCTGTGAAGTTTATTGAAGGAAATATAGGTTATACCAGCGACGCAATTGAAGCGATAAACTACTGTAAAGCTATGAACGTTGATATTGTGAATGTGTCATGGGGATCAACGGTATATAACCAGGCACTCAAGGACGCTATGGAAGAGAGTGGCTTAATGTTCGTAGCGGCAGCGGGCAATCTGGGTGTGAGTACATCTTCAGTGCCTGTATATCCCGCTGCATTTGATTTGCCCAATATAATATCTGTAGCTGCCACTGACAATAACGGGTACCTTGCATCGTTTTCGAGCTATGGTAGTGATGTCGATGTAGCTGCACCAGGTTTTAACATTTTGAGTACACTTCCTGATAACCAATACGGTATGTTAAGCGGTACCTCCATGGCTTGTCCAAATGTAACAGGAATATTGACCCTTCTAAAAAGCTATGAACCGGATATAACAGTTGAAGAGATGGTTGACAGGCTCAAGCGTAATGTTGTAAAGTCGTACAAGCTTGAGGGAAAAGTAGCAACAGGCGGTAGAGTTGATGCGAACGCAGTGCTTGAGGATGTAGTTCCGCAGGCCGAAGTTGGCAATTTTATTCCTGTTGCACCATACACAATAAACAACAATGAGAATAAGAATGCTGATGAAGCGATAAATGATTCACTAAATAACAAGGCAGGGGCAAGTGATAAAATAGTTAAGCCTGTTGTAGTTGAAAGCACAATGGAAGGCGAACAAAAAACGGATAATTTCAACAGAGAAGAATTGGGTATCGATGGAATGAGGGAGGATATTGAGCCTCAGAGCATGAGTGCTCTATCATATACATATGAGGTTGAGCCTAACAATACAACATCCACAGGTATGACAGTGCCGATAGGAGCAACCTTTGGTACTGCTGAAGCAGTTTCCGGTAATGACTGGTATATAGTTTATCTTGAGGCAAACAAGCAGTATTCCTTCCGATTGACAGGAATACAACAGGGTGATGACCTTGGACTGTTCCTTTTTAAACCTGATCTATCCGATGCAGATTATTCGGACAGATTCTATAATGCCGATGAAAATATAACTTACACAACACCTGTGGCAGGATATTATTATATAGATGTATTTTGCTTAATCCGGGGAGCCGCATCAAGTCATAATTACCAGATGCTTATATACCCAAGTGATGCCGCAGCTGATTCCTTTGAGCCAAATGACAGTACAGGCACTGCCACGGTCATATCGGGCAATACCCCGGTCAGCGGAAATATAAATATAACAGCTGATGATGATTGGTATGTAATTGATACTAATGAAACTGGAAAACTTACGGTGTCTCTTGAAGGAATCCCTTCGGGCTGTGATTATGAAATTTCGGTGTATGACGAAACCCTTTCTTATGTTGGTGGTTCATATAATACAGGCAATACCAAGGAAAAGGCAAATATTTTGATGGACAGAACCGGAAAGTATTATATAAGGGTTTACTCCTATTCCGGTGCAAATTCATCGTCAAATTATAGTTTAAATGCTGTTGTGTCAACTCCCGACAGCTATGAATCAAATGATTATACCTATGAAGCTAAAAGTGTGGAAATTGGTACTTCTGCTTTAGCGACAATAGATAATATAAGGGATCAGGACTTGTATAAGGTGGTTATTGATGAAAATGCCAGCTATACTTTTGAGCTTGAGAACATCCCTTTGGGCAGAGATTATGATATGTATATATATAATGAGAGCGGCAACTACGTTGCAGGGTCAGCATGGGGTTCGAATTATGATGAACTCATTAATACAACGCTGGCAGCCGGAATTTACTATGTGAAGATTTATCCCTATAACGGATATTCAGACGAACAAAGTTATAAATTTTCAGCCTATGAGGACAGTGCCGTTAATATATCAATCCCCTACATGAGGGCAAACGCAGGGGATGAGATTGTTGTACCTGTGTTTATTGAGAATGTGCCACAAGAGGGAGTATGCAGTTTTGACTTCAAGGTTGACTATGATTCAAGTGCATTGAGTTATACCGGTTATGAAGCGGGAGCTTTGACCAATGCAAGTGATGTTATTATTGAGGCTAATGACACAGGGGATAGCATAAATGTTTTGTATCTTGATAATTCAACAACCTTTTCTATGCCTATTACTAGTGCAGGTGAGGTTATAAAGCTTAAGTTCACGGTTGATGCTGCTGTAAGCGATGGAGCTTACGAATTGTCATACAAGGATGGTTGGAGCTTTGGAAAGCCTGTTGTTGGCGGCGTTGATGATATAGCAAATGTTGTATTCAAACCTTCTGTTGTAATGGTTGGCAGCTATGGCATCAGTAGCTTGCAGGCTACAGAACAGCCCATTAGGTTATTAGCGGATGAGGTGCCAGTGTCATCAACTGGTGATGTAAATGGTGATGGGAATCGTAATAGTATTGATTTTGCTATAATGAGGGCAGCTTTGTTAGGTATTAATCAGATTTCTGAGGATTATATAGGTAATGCAGACGTGACTGGAGAGGGAGCGTTTAACGCTATAGATTTTGGATATATGAGACAATACCTGTTGGGGATGATAAAGGTGTTTCCCAAGGATGCAATGACCCCAACACCTACACCTACAGAGATTTTTACGCCAACGCCAACAGCTGACACAGAGAGTCCTACTACTCCGCTAAACTTAAATTGTGCTGACAGAACAGATACAACGATAACTCTCTCATGGTCAGCTTCTACCGATAATGTAGGTGTAAAAGGGTATAAAATTTATCGTGATGGTATAGAAGTTGGATATACAACTGAATTAAGTTATTGTGACATTGAATTGATAGAGGGTACGACTTATCAGTATTATGTAAAAGCTTATGATGAACTGAATAATATATCTGATGCAAGTTCGACAATCAATATAATGACTTTATCGAAAGATATTTCGGCCGTTTCATTAGATACAAGAGATGGAGGAGATGGAAGAGATGAGACTTCAATAACCATTAGATGGAATCCGGTTGAAGGCGCGGTTAAGTATGAGATTTGCGCAGATGGTGCATATCAATACTTTAGAACCTCTGATACATTTAAGCACGAAAATCTTATTAAAAATACACGACATTCATACAAGGTTCGTGTGATATATTCCAACAATGTAACAAGCGCATGGAGTGAGACACTCAGGGTAAATACAGCACCGGATAAAATAATGGAAGTTGATGCAGAAATACCTGATGACAAAACAACAGCAATAATAAAATGGAAGGCTGTTGAAGGCGCAAGTACATATAGGATATATAGGATATATAGGGACGGTGAAGTAGTCGAGGAAACAAATTTATCCTATCTTGATGATTATTCAACTATGATTATGAATTTGAAAACAAACGCTGATTACACGTATGAGGTCAGAGCGATTAATTCAAGCAATGTTGAGATGGGCGATAGTGGTAGAGTCTTGGTGAATACAGGTGCAGGGGTTATTAAAGACAATTCTGCTATGTACGAGAATCGAGTGTACGGAAGTCTAGACGTTAAATTAAGTTCAACAAATATTCTTGATGTAAATGGATACAAAATAAATGTTAATGAAAATGTAACTATGGGATCATCAAATTATGTTGGAAGTATTAGGTTAAGTGAAGGAAAAATAGAAGTTGAAGGGGATTTATACCAAAGTCAGGGAAGTTTGTATGTCGATAATGGAGAAGTACTGATACATGGTGATTATAGCCAAACTGATGGTGGAAGATTATTCATGGTATGTGATAAAGACTATGTTTGTGTTGAGGGTAATTATTCCATTTCAACATATGAAAATAACAACAATTTGACAGCAGGCACATTGGAAATTAAAGGTGACTTAACTCAAAGTAGATATAAAAATTATATAGCAACGGGTACTCATAAAACAATCTTAAGTGGAATAGAGGAGCAAGTTGTTAGTTTTCAAAGTCCGGATTCTTCATACCTCAATATATTGGAAATAAGAGAAAATAATAGTGTTGTTAAATTTGAATCAGCTATAAAAGTAAATACCTTATTATGTAAAAGAGTTATAGATTCAGATTTGGAAATTTACGATATTGTTAACCCACTTGAAGGTGATTTAACAGTATTGGGAGATCTCAAGTTGGGTGCAAATCTCAAGTGTTTTGATATAAATGGTCATAGCGTAACAGTTAAAGGCAATATGGAATTTAATGGCTGGGGCGTACTTGATATAGATAAAGGTAATTTGTTAGTTGAGGGAAATTTAACCCAAGGTTATGGGTATTTAAAGGTTAACAAGGGTCAGATGCTGATAAATGGTGACTATACATCACCAAATTCTGGTGGAATACTATATATGGAGAATGAAGAAGATTATGTTTTAGTGGGAGGAAATTATAATGTTCAATGCCATGTTAATGAAACAAAGACATATGTTAATAATGTAGAGATTGTTGAGAGTAAAAATAGTTTGACAGCAGGTGTATTAGAGGTTAAAGGAAATTTTATACAACGTGATTACCTCTATGGCTATGATTCGCAAAGTGATTCTCCGTATCATAAAAGTAATAACTTTGTATCAACTGGTACACATAAGACAGTATTAAGTGGAGATAAAAAACAAATAATTGATTTCGAGGGTTCGGGCACGAGCAAGTTTAATATACTTATTGTTAATAAGCCTTTAGAATATGGCTATAAATTATTGAGTAATGATAAACCAACAACGGCAGAACCATGGAACTACATCGAACAAATCACAAACACAAACCCCCTCCCAGGAACCACAATAACAAGACCAAGTCTTGAACCAGCAAGGCAGGGACTCGGATTGGCAGAAGTAAACGGAAGAATATATGCGTTTGGTGGAAAAACCAATGATGGCACATACCTCAATACAGTTACTGAATATGATTACATAGCAAACAAGTGGATAGAATATGCATCATCAACCCCCAACACAATCATGAAAACCGGCAAAAGCGACTTCGCAATTGCTGCGACAGATAATGAGGTATATATATTTGGTGGGTCTGACGGAGAAAACCACCTTAGCACTGTTGAACAGTACAATCAAGCAACTGGCCAATTTGTCAATAGAGACTTAATTCCTGACATGCCAACAGCGAGAAGTGGAGCAAAAGCAACTCTGATA
>MWBK01000184.1 GCA_002069025.1 Bacteroidetes bacterium ADurb.Bin302
AAAACATAGATATTGACAGCTTGAATTTTTACGAATTGAATGGTCATACTCCAAAAGAAAATATAAGTGGCTATCTACAAGCTCTTTCTGATGAAAATGATATGGGAATTATTTCTGAAGCAGGTTGTCCTGCTGTTGCAGACCCGGGCGCAGATGTTGTTGCAATTGCTCAAGAAAAAGGATACAAGGTAGTTCCATTAGTAGGACCTTCATCCATTCTTCTTTCTATAATGGGTTCGGGATTTAATGGTCAAAGTTTCGCTTTCTTGGGATACCTTCCTATTGATGCCGCTGAACGCCTTAAGGCAATAAAAAAAATGGAGACAAGAATATATAATGAGCATCAAACGCAAATATTTATAGAAACTCCATATAGAAACACAAAGCTGGCAGAAGAATTAGTTCAAAATTGCCAAGCATCAACCAAATTATGCATTGCTGTTGACATAACAACTCCTACAGAATTAATACAAACACGAACTATTAAAGCATGGAAATCTAATATACCCCAATTAGACAAGCGTCCGTGTATCTTCTTGTTATATAAATGAATAGAAAGTTCAACATATTATTGTTTATAGGGTCAATGTTTATTCTTGCATCGATTTTACTTGGCATGAAATTTTTGCATGTCGAATCTTTATCAGCACAGATACCTATCAAAACAAAAATTAATGCACCACATATTCAGAAAAATAATCTTGAAATTCCGGGAAAGCTTATTGGCAGAAAAGAACAAATTATTCGTCATATAGGATACACCGTAAGTTATAATGAAGACTGGCTGATTCCGAATTGGGTGGCTTACGAATTAACTCCTCAAGAGACCTACGGACAAACCCCTAGAGCTAAAAATTTCATGCCCGACCCTGATGTTATAGGACATTCTGCAACTACCGAAGATTACAAGCGATCAGGCTATGACCGTGGTCATATGGCACCGGCTGCAGATATGAAATGGAGTAAACAAGCAATGGATGAATGTTTTTATTTATCTAATATTTGCCCACAAAACAACAATCTGAATGGAGGTGATTGGAAAGAATTGGAAGAAAAAATTCGTTATTGGGCATCAACAGGTGATACATTATATATTATATGTGGCCCACTAATGGCAAAAACTACACAAACTATTGGAGCCAATAGAGTTTCGGTTCCGGCTGCTTTTTTCAAAGTTATATTACGAAAAAATGCAAATAAAATTGCAGCAATAGCCTTTATGATGCCTAACAGAAGTGGGCATAAGGCATTAAACACATATACAATGAGCGTTGAAGATATGGAAATTATCTCTGAGATGGATTTCTTCAAAGTCCTACCTGACGACATTGAGACTGCTATTGAATCAAATTATTGTGAAGAAGATTGGAATTTATAGTCTATGATACTGCATATTGACTGTAATAATTTTTTTGTTAGTTGTGAACTGGTTTTACATCCCGAATCAGCGAATAGGCCTGCTATTGTAGCAAATAATAACGAATCAGGCGGTGGCATCATTTTAGCTCTTAACAAGGAAGCAAAATCTATTGGCTTAAAACGTGGGACTCCTATCTTTAAGGCCAAAGAGATTCTGGCTAAATATTCAGTCACGATTTTTCAGGCAGACCATTATAGGTATGAGAAATTTTCAGAACAAGTGATGCAATGTGTAAAAGATTTAGATATAGTTTTGGATTTTACTCAATATTCTATTGATGAGTTTTTTGGAAGCCTGCCTATTGATGATACAGAAGAACTAAAAGACTGTGTACAAAAAATCAAAAACCACATAAACGAATCTACTGGCATAGCTGTTAGTTGTGGATGCGCGCAAACATACACCTTAGCTAAAATGGCTACTCATTATGCAAAAAAATATGCAGGATACCATGGAATTTGCATAATCACTCCCGACAAGAGAGAACGCGCACTAAGTCTTTTGCCCATAGAAGATGTATGGGGCATTGGACGTAAGACAAGAGATAGTATGAAATTTTATGGAATAGGAAGTGCTTTAGATTTTGCATCATGCAACGAATCTTTTGTTAAACGTAATTATGGAACCACCGGCTTACACACATGGTTAGAATTACGCGGAACTCCTTGCATAAAATTAGATCGCCCAAAATGGCAACAAAGCATCTCGCAAAGTCGTACCTTTGCTTATATGACAGACGATATTAATATACTGAAACAAGAGATTAGCAACTATGCAAGTGCATGCGCCACAAAACTACGAGCTCAAAATACAGTATGCAAATCGGTAATGGTTATTATAAACACCAATAGACATCGCAACGATCTACCACAATACAACAACAAAGCTGTAATAAAGTTGTCAACCCCTTGCAACGACTCTCCAAACATTATTAAAGCTGCAATAACAGCTCTGAATCAAATTTATCTTCCAAAATTTCAATACAAACGTGCAGGAGTCATTTTATCTGACATCAGTGTAAATGATGCCGTTCAATTAAATATATTTGAAGCTATTTATGATGGCAAGCAAAGCAAATTAATGCAAACCATCGATAGTATAAACAGTAAATTCGGAAAAGAAAAGATTCACTTAGCTATACAAGGAGTCAAAAAACAAGGCAAACAAAAATAATAGATTTCACTCAATATTATATACAATGAAACAAAGTTACATAATAATACTTATAATCTCTATTCTATTGACTAGCATATTAATTGTTGGCGGTATAATTTTAAATCAAAAAAAGTTTGGAAAACTTCCCAGCGGCAAGCGATTAGAACGAATTGAAAAATCACCTAATTACAATAATGGCAAATTCACAAATCTACAACCCACTCAATTCATAATTTCATCCGGTGGTTTATTCGGAGCAATATTAGATATTTTATTTTGTAAACATCCGGATTTGCGTCCTGATTCAACAATCGAAGCTATAAAAACTAATTTACATAATATAAATTTTGACGAAGACTTTTTTATCTGGTTTGGACATTCTTCATATTTATTACAAATAAATGCCAAGAAATATTTAATAGATCCTGTATTTTTTGATGCATCACCATTTTCATTTGTAAATACTCCATTTAAAGGAAGTAATATATACAAACCTGATGATATGCCTGATATTGACTATTTAATCATCACTCATGACCACTGGGATCATCTTGATTACAAAACAGTAACGCAATTAAAAGAACGTATAAAACATGTAATATGTCCATTAGGCGTAGGCGAGCATTTTGAATATTGGGGATTCAATTCGCAACAAATTATAGAAATGGATTGGAACGAACATACCAATTTAGATAGTAACATCAATATAAACTGTTTACCTGCAAGGCATTTTTCAGGACGAGGCTTAAAATCAAATAAAACTTTATGGGCATCTTTTGTGCTACAAACGCCGGGGTTTAATGTTTTTATAGGTGGCGACGGAGGATATGGCAAGCAATTTGCACAAATAGGCAAGCAATTTCCCTGCATCAATCTGGCGATTTTAGAGAATGGTCAGTATAATATGAATTGGAAATATGTACACACTTTACCCATGTATCTTAAACAAGAAACAACTGACTTAAATGCGCAACAAATAATAACCGTACATCATTCAAAATATTCATTAGCACCGCATCCTTGGTATGAGCCTCTTAACAACGAAAAGGAGCTACTGCATGATTCGGTAAATATCACGATTCCAATTATCGGAGAAATTGTTCTCATCAATTCACAAAAGCGCTAGTGTATATTATGACTACAAAAAAGTATGCAAATAAAATCATACTGGTAACTGTCATAATATAATAATTTAATGACTTGCTATTCATACAAATACAAAAAAAATAGCATGATGCCGGCGTCTTTTATTATTAAAAATAAAAACACCAAAATTTTTGATTTATATTTTTTTTTGTATATTTGCTGTCTTGGATAATTTATCTAAAAACCCTAGAAAACATGAAAAAAATGAAAACTCAAAGACTTTGGTGTCTCCTATGGGCACTAATTATCAGCATTGGAGCATTTAATGCATCTGCTGTTACAATTCAAGCTAAAGCCACAACAGCAACATGGACGGAACCATGTGTGTGGTATTGGGGCGGAGGTAGCCAGCAAAATACTGCAAATCCAATGCAGTTTGTATCAGAAGACGGAACAGACTCATGGTGGACATTTGAACTGCCTAATGAAGCTACCGGCTTTTTGTTTAAAAACATTAGCAATGGTTCTGATTGGACTCTTCAATCAGCAAATGTTAATCCT
>MWBK01000185.1 GCA_002069025.1 Bacteroidetes bacterium ADurb.Bin302
CACACCTTTGACTGTTTCAGCAGCCATAACTGCGCTAAGCCAAGGATCTTCCGATAAATATTCAAAGTTGCGACCATGCCGTGGATCCCTAGCTAAATTCATTCCACCTCCTAGCACAACATTAAATCCGCGGAAACGTGCTTCTCGACCCAGAATAGCACCCACTTGATAAGCCAATTTAGGATTAAACGTTGCAGCTAATGCCTGTGCGGAAGGCAATGCAGTGGCATGATCACCTTTACGACCGCCAATAGGGTTCGTAATGCCCAACCCTGCATCTGTCTCGACAAGATCAGGCACTCCCAATCTAGGTACACCCTTCACCCAGCCAGCAGTTTGCGGAATGTTCAATGGTACACGGCTTTCACGTTTTTGAGAGAAGTCTTTATTCAAAACATAAACCATTAGGCTATAAATTAGATCAAACCGCTCATCATCATTCATCTGTTGTTCTATTTTTATTGCTCGCTTCTCAGCTTCTTCAATTGATAATCCACCTTTCTCAACATCAGAACCAGTATTACTCAATTTTTCAAACCGCTGCATAAGCTTGTTTTCCGCTAGTGATAGATCAAACAAGAACAATTGTATTTGTGATAGTATGGAGCTAATCACAATTTGTAAATAGAACTCCATCTGACTAAGACCAAAGCAAAGATGATTACTTGAAAGCTGACCACTCAATAGCGTGAAATTTAAACGCACATTTAACATCAACATCTTATCCAACTTCTTTTGATAAATTGGCCTAAAATATTGAGTATTTATAAAAATAGGTGCTAAAATGGTGTCTAAATGTTTATTTATGTTGCCAAAATCATAAAAAGAGCACAATATTAGAATTATGAATCATGATCAAGAGATCGCTTGACTTGAAAAGTAGCCTACTTCTTAGGGTAACTATGGAATGTGTTCACTTTGGCAAAGTAACATTTGCTAATCTGTTTAGTGTAATGTTGTTATTTTTCTGTTTAAAGTGTTCTTCACTTAGAACAAGGTGTTCTTTAGAGTGCTTAATATGCTTGTAAGTAGGTTATATAGTGAGATTGCATGAAGCAGGTAGTGTTAACAACAATCATTATCTTCGCATTGTTGTGCTCATTAGTTGCTGGATTACAACTATTGAGCCTAACGGAAGCTTCTAAAGTAATTACGGTTCCAAATGATTATTCTACAATTCAATTAGCTATCGATAAAGCTGCATCTGAAGATACAATATTTGTTAAAAATGGCATCTACTTAGAAAATGTTGTAGTTAATAAGTCAGTGAATCTGATTGGTGAAGATAAGCAGCTAACAATAATTGATGGAAATAATTTAGGGCCTGCTCTGATTATAAGCGCTCAAAATGTTAACGTTACTGGATTTGCCGTAAAAAATGCTCCCACATTGCCGTCTTATTCTCGTAATCGCCTTGCAGCTATCCATTTACTAAATGCACACAATTGTAGCATTTACTATAACACCCTGTATGATAGCGGTAAAGGCATCTGGATTGTTAACTCACACAACAATACTGTCTCAAATAACTATATGTATAGTAATAATTATGGCATTTTAATTCAAGAATCAAGTGGTAATTTGATAGTAAATAATTGTGTAACGGATGGTTGGGTTGGCATATTTCTTGACGTATCCAAAGAAAACACATTACAAAGTAACAGCATGTTGAATAATCATTTTAATTTCGGAGTTTCAGGTTTAACAGTTTCTCATTATTTAAATTACGTTGATTCCTCAAATATGGTTGGCACCAAAAAAGTGTATTATCTTATAAATCAAAGTAACATCGATATTAATCCTATATCATTTCCAGATTTGGGTTCTTTAATAGTTGTTAACTGTACCAACGTTCAAATAAAAAACTTGACCATAACCAACACCAGAGGAATACACATCGTTAATGCTCCTAATGTTTGGGTTGTTAATAACACAATTTCAAATACTAATGGTGGAATATGGATACAGTTTTCACCTAATTCTTTCATTGCGGACAATATACTTTCAGACATTAGTGAATGGGCAATACAAATAGATGGTTCTGAAAATACCATCGTAGTCAATAACACAATATTAGCAGTGAATTTAACTAGGCGTCACAACGAACATGGAATCTGGATATTAAACTCTAGCTGGTCTATCATCGCTGAAAACAACATAGTGGAATATTCTAAAGAGGATGCCGAAAATTTTGGAATCTGTATACAACTGTCTAATTTTTGCCAGATATTTAACAATCAAATAATAAATTGCTCACATAGCGGAGGTTTAACATTTGAACAGTCTTCAAATAATATTGCACAAGCTAACAATATTGCAATGGGCAATCAATTTTTTTATAGCAGTCCAGCAATAAATATTGGTTCAAATTCGAATAATAATACTTTATGGGCAAATATTTTAACGGCTGAATCGGTACAGACAGGTATACGTATTGCTAGTTCTAGCAACCAAATAATCGGAAACAACATTACCGGTTTTTGGCAAGCACTAAAACTGTCTGGCATATCAGATAATCTTATTACAGAAAATACTCTTCGCAGCAAAAACCAGATCTTCTACATAGTAGGCGACACTATCAACAATTTAATTTATAGAAATAATTTTGAAAAACCAACTTTAGTCGATGATTTGATTGGTATGTCATGTAATTTTTGGGATAATGGTACTGTTGGAAATTACTGGGGCGACTATACCGGAGATGATTTAAACGGTGATGGAATAGGCGATATACCCTACGTTGTACACAACAATGTTGTAGATAATTATCCGCTAATAAACAAAGTAACTCCTACCACCCCCTCACCACTATCATGGAAAAATATAACTCAACCTCAACCAACACAAATGCCTACAATACCATCCCCAAGTCCATCTCCTGCAATTTCTCCAGTAAAACAACCAACTCTAAACCCTGCTTTAACACCACCTACTTCAATAATACCTGAGGACTATGTAAAGGACTATAGTTTAGTAATAGTCATAATTATCTTAGCCATACTAACCGCAGTTATGAGCTTGATGATTTATTTCAAGAAAAGAATAGCTACACAATAATCTTATTTGGTTTATCATTATTAGAGGAGTGTGCAGAATTTATTGTGGTTTTTGTTTTCCGGTCCAAGGATCTGGTTCTAAAGCTTTTATTTTGATCTTCTCCAATTTTTCTTTAGGTAATGTGGGATGTGATTTATCTATATTTTTTTCAACTGCTTTTTGGTTTGTTTTTAAATCAGTTGATGCTTTTTTTGGTATTGCCATGTTTATTACCAACATCTAATTTTGCAGTATTCCTTTAATATAACTGTCGTTAAACAATTACTTCTACGAATTCTGTGTATGTTTAATGAGCATACCATTCTCATCAAACCCTTCTTTTCGTAACTATCTCTTTTTTCTTTTCTTAAGATAAACTAGTAAGCCTATAGTGCCTATTGCTATTAGGCTAATAGCTACTATGTAGGAGAGTTGATTGTTATTAATAGTTACATCAATACTTGTAGATGGGCCCGGACTTCGTGTTGGTTGTTGTGTTGAAAAGTTACTTGTGTTTGTTGAAGTTGAAGATAATGCGGTTGAGGTCGGGTTTACGGTAGATGAGATTGTTGGTGAGTTTGGCGGCGTAGGTGGAGTTGTTGGGGTACTTGTTATGCTTGGGCTGTAGGTGTATGTAATTTTTGGGTTATCTAATAAGGCAATAGGTAGTTTAGATGCCCATGGTTCTGGTAAAGTCGGTACTATGCCTGAGACGTCGGGTTTTCTAAGTAGTGGGTAGTTATCGGTGCCGTTAGTATAAACCAAAAATGGAATAACGCCTATTCCCGAGTTGTTTAGTTCGGTTGTGTTAGGATACTTTAACAAATAATCGTCCCAGTAGTTGCCTTTTATTTCATTATCAAAATAGTTCTGGCCAGTTGGCTCCCACTTTATTCCAAAATTATTATTGTTATTCATAAAAATATTACAAAAGAACAAGTTATCAGGAGCAGTGATGTAGGTTCCTCCAAGGGCTAATCCGTCTCCAATATTATTTGCAATTAAATTACCGTAGAACACGTTATATGAGCCTTGACCTAGCAGTATGCCCCACAGGCTCGCGCCTTCAATGATGTTGCCTGCTAAAATGTTGAAAGATCCGCCGACTGGATTTGCATAACCAAAGGCAACTCCCACGTTAGCTCCTTTTTCAGTATTATTGCAAATTATATTTGAATCAGCATTAATCAGGTAAATGCCTACACCTCCATCGCTGATGATATTATTTGAGGTGGCAATGTTTTTTGATCCAACTATTGTTAAGCCCCAACAATTATTTTCCGTGACAAGATTGTATGACCCGGTTACTGTTATTACGCCTCCATTATTACCTGCAATGGTTT
>MWBK01000186.1 GCA_002069025.1 Bacteroidetes bacterium ADurb.Bin302
TCCTAATTCAAGACCTGCATCAATAAATTCGGACATGCTGATTTCTTGACTATGCCATTTGTTATCCGCAATAGGAGTGAACTCAACCGAAAATTCTCCATTAGTACCACCCATTTTGACAGACAATGGGCCATTGTAATCTGTTTTATAAGCAAAATGTAAGCCATAATCTGCAAGGTCTCCAAAATAATAAGAACCACTTGTGTTTACTACTCCAAAACCGAACCAACTTCCAACAGCTGAATTAACATTGTATGCTAGAGCATCGTCCCCTTCGTATTGGCTGGCAACCATCTGACTTACAGTACCGGCCCATTCTGCAAATTCGTTACTACGTAAATCCAAATAAGAGTCCATATCTGATACATTGTCACGAAGAACAACCCAGTAATTATATGTTTCTTTTTGAGATGGTGTGGTTATGCTTATATCATCAATAATATCATCGTCAAGTAATGTGTCCCATGCTCCTCCAACCGGACGAATATCGCATTTCCAAATATAACCTTCGCCGATTGCAGGTGCTACGCTAGGGTTGATACTTATTTCAACAGTACCACTGCCTTCAGGAACTGTAACTTTATTTTCGCCTCCTACAACAGGGGTCCAAGAATCTGTATTATCAAACAAACAAATCCATATTTCACGCGATGTAGATGCTGTATAATCTACAGACACGGTGTAAGTTGTTGAACTTTCCATGCTAGTTGGAAGGTCATGAAATGCTACTTCATCATTATCTATATTGCCTATTGCACCCGGGTCTTCTGTGAATCCACCGATTGTAATAACAGCTTTTTCAGGATAGGTACATTGTAACGTAGCGGATTGATTAGCGACATCATCATATGCAAATGCATATGTACGACTATTATTGCTAATTTCTTTTTGATGGAAGAACCAAACGTATTTATTATAGCATTTGCCTGCAGGGAAAAAGCTGCTTTCATCCCACCAATCTTGAAAGACATTACTTCCTAAGTTTGTATTAATTATACCGCGATTAATAGCTGCACAAAATTGTGCTTGTAATGCTTTATCACCAATACTTCCATTTGCAAATGCGCCGGCACCTTCTATACAATCTGTTGCTGATGGGCGCGAATAAATGTGACAAGTTTTCTCACCTCCGCCCCACGATGGGTTACTCATTGTAAAAGTATTACCGGAAGCATTACCAGACCAATTGCCGCGTTCGCCATGACCTGCGTTTAGTGTTTTACTTTGAAAAGCATCCCATATTTGATTAACGTAAGCGTTAAATTCAGAGAAACTAGCTGTTGTTTTAAATGCATCAACTTTTGATGGTTGTTCTATGATACATCCTAAGTTATCTGTTGTAATAACATCCTGAAGGCAAACATTATAATCTGAATTACCTAATTGTTGATTCCATTTTGCGATAACTTGAGCGTATGACATTAATTCACCAACTTTTTGGTATTGCGAGAAATTAGCACCATTTCCATCGCCAATGATTTCCAAGCCCATAGGGTATTGAAAAGCATCTACGCGCGACGTGTTCATAAATAGACCTGATCTAGCCGGTTCGAAATATGTATATTCAATTATTTCCCAACGGATGCCTTTATTAGGGTCGTTTGGGTTACGCATGTCAACACCGGCGTATCCTCCTTCAGCATGGAAATGTATATATAAAGGAGATCCGAAACTGAAGAATATTCGACCTCCGAATGCACCTTCGGGTATATAAATTGTTTTGTCTTTTATATCACTTAACTTATAAAAAATATTGCCATAGCCCCAGTCCCCATTTGTTTTGTGCAGAGTGTTTTGAGAAGCACTCATACCTTTCATTTGTGCATCCCATTGAGTGTTTGCGGCTAAGTTTATCCACATATTTCCAACATCACTATGTTGACCTATAACTGCTATGTAAACTTGATTGTCAGGAAAGTTTGAGTTATTAACCAATTGTATTGGTAAACTTTTTCCGATACATGTAATGGACAATAAACTTATTGCCATAAAAAGTAATAATAATCTTTTTTTCATTGTGTTGATTTATTAATGGTTGTGAGAGCAAAATTAGATATGTTTTAATGCCATTAATCGCTCATGAATCAGTCCAAGAAAGTAATGTAAGTTTTGAAAAATACGTCTTTGTTTTAAATATACTGTAAATCAGACGATTAATACAAATATATGAAATTCATAAAGTAGTTATAACGAACTTTTTCAACAGTACATCAAATACGCATTTTGTCGAAAATTGTTGCTGTTATGATGGTAAAATTTATAATGCTTTAGTTGATATGCTTCTTGGTATATTTCCTATTTTGGCAACTTTTTGATGCCTTTATAAGGATTTCAGTAAGAGTGTAAAAGATATAGATGGTTTTGTAGAAGGTGATTGTAGCAGCAGAGGTAAATGCGAAGGCCTTGGAATGGCAATATATATAATAATTCTTTGCGTTCTTATTTTCTGTATGGTGCAGTTTGCTATGTTTGTAGAATGATTGCTGGTCTGTTTAAATTTATTAGTTTGTTGGGTGGAAGTAAATTCCACCCACAAACTAACTCAAAACAATTACAACAACACGATATTAGTGTTTAACTAATATTTTATAGCTTTGATTGTCTATTATTAAGAGATAAATACCATTTTGTATCTCTGTAATAGGTATAGACAATATATTAGATTCGCAATTGGTATTGCATAATATTCTTCCTTCTAAATCTTTTAAATATATAGTTCTTTTTGCATAATTTGCCCATTTAATATTAATGTAATTGCAAGCTGGATTTGGATATATGCTTATATTTTCAGTATTGGAAGTAGAGTTTATTTGTGTAGTTATAACTTGCGACCAAGGAACTAATTTCCATGCTTGAGCTGCCGATCCATTGTTTGACCATGTTTTTATCCATTCTCCTGCATTTTTATCGCTTTCCGGAACTTCAATTACCTTTCCACAGTGCCGTGCAATAAATTGGTAATATCCATTACCTGCATCGCATATCATAAATTGTTGGTTATGTGCATCTGCGTAATAATCGTATAGTTGTATGTTTGCTCTATCGTTAACGGATGCGTTTGCAACATCAAATACTCTGTTGGCTGGCGCACTGTATATGCTGTAAACGCCATTGTCTCGTTCTACTAACTTAAATTTTTGAGTTTCTGATTTTCCTAAATCATTCCATTGTACAATAGCAGTGTTATTGTCTGTTTTGTTTTCGTATAAATCAAGATACAGAGAGCTATTTTTATTTTGTATTTTGTATTCGCCATTTAAGCCAGATATGCCCTGTGCTTCTATTTTTATAGATGATGTTTTATCGTTCCAATCATCTCCAATCCAATTTACATCAGATGTAAAACTCTTTGAAGAGCCTTTATAGTTATCATCAACATAAATAGTAGCTTTGTATCCTTTGGTTACTTTTAGTGATGTTAGTGAATTATCGGCAAAACCATATATTTTTAATTGATTAAGCGAATGTGAACCTTCGGGTAAAGACAGTGAGGTTCCTGCATAGTTAAGGTCATTGTATATGCTTGCAACTGCAACTCCTATTGGTTTTAGTTTAATCAATTGCCATTGTTGTGCATTTGTGCCATTGTTATCGTAAATTTTAATCCATTCTCCTGCCTGTTTGCTCGAACCTGGTACCTCAATAGGTTTGCCGCAGTTTCGTGCTATAATTTGGTAATAACCACTGCCTTTATCAACCAAAATAAATTGTTGAGCTTTTGTGTCGTTGCTTGTATATGCTTGAACTACTGTTCCATTGTCGCTTTTCGATTCTTTTATATCTAAAACTTTTCCGTTGCCTTTACAAGTAATTGTATATACGCCATTTCCTTTATGTTTAAATTCGTATAGTTGAAAGGCTTCTTCACCTTCGTCATTGTATTGAACTACATTGGTTCCGTTTTCGGTACCATTGCCTGCCATATCAAGATATAGTCCGCTATTTCTGTTTTTAATCTTATATATTCCAGAAATATCAGTAACGCCAGATGGCTCTATTTTTGAAGATGTACACTTGTCGTTTCTGTCTGAACCTACAAATGTAGCGTCAGAAGTAAAAGATGCAGTGCTGCCGCCGTATTTGTCGTTATCGTATAAAGTAATTTTAAATCCTGTGCTTATCTTAATTGAAGATATATCGTCATTAGTAATGCCGTAAGCAGCAAGGTCTGCCATAGTATAGTTACCTTCTGCAAGTTGTTTAGAATATCCTTCATAATTTGCGCCTTCGTAAACAGTTGCAACGGGGTTGGTTGCAGAATTACACGAACCGAAAACTCTGTTCATACGTGTAGCCCATGCATTCAGATCCCATGTTTCATCATTGTAAACCCATACAAAGCCACCGGTAACGCCATTGTCGTTTTTCCATGACTGAAATTGATTTATGGAACCAGACATTCCACCATCCTGGTAGTTCATTCTGCCTGCATGCAGGGTAATTCCATTAATATGCCAGTTTGAAGGATTATTGCCTGCACCTCCATCGTAACACTGAACCATAATTCTATCGACAGCATTTGAACGTTGATTATTTATGTTTGTAGCCAATTGCGACCAAAAATCTTTATTCATATATGGTGCAAGTGAAGTCTTATATCCTAAATCTTTCATCATAACATGAAATCTTGTGGCAGTACTGAGGTCGTAGCAATTCTCATCGTCATTATTTACTCCATCAAGTTCTGGAATAGCATTTTTAAGTGCTTTAAAGTTTTTGTAAAGCATAGTTTCCGAACCTGTGCCATTATTATTTATTAATGTTTTAATATGGTCGTACGATTCATTTCCCCAGCCGCCAATACATATTTCAATTCTATTTATATGTGTAGGTGAGGTTTTTAATGCTTTTATATCTGCTTGATAGTTTGGTTGAGTGTTTCCAAAAACATACTGACCATTTTGACATATTGTTTCGCCATCTGTTTTTAAGGTACCATCGCTTTCTACATTTACATTAAACAAAATAACGTAAGTAAAACCGGAGTTTTTTAATTTGGTTATAGTATTAGGTCGTTCGCGTCTTATATGACCGCCTACATATACGCCACTCTCGGCCATACTTACATGGCAATCTATAAATAAAAAGCATGTTATAACTAATAAGTAACTGAACAGGGTAGTGATTTGTTTCATATTGTGTGATTTTGGGTGTATTTTGATTCTGCATTACAAAGAAATATATAAAGATTGATTTAATAAACAGGACAGATATATACAGTAATAATTTGGAATATATTTAATAAAAATGCAATGCTTGTTTGTGTAAGTGTCAGTATATTAAGGTGTTATTATTAACTGAATTTTTTATTGATTGTAGATTTGTTAGAGTAAAATTAAGCGACATAGCTACCTGAATCAGGGTTTAACTATGCCGTTTAATTTAATAATTTATGTTGCCTTATTTAACTTGTAATTTAATAGATTTATCGCCTGTTTTTATAATATACAAACCTTCGTTTAAACCTGTTACATCTAAAGTAGTACTATTACTGTTGCCGTTGTATGTCTGAATCAAACGTCCAACCATATTAAATACATAGATAGTAGTACCTTCGGTAGTTCCTGATAATTCAACATAATCTGTAGCGGGATTCGGATATAAACTGATATTATGTTCTGTTATATTTTCATTATTAATAATATCTGTTGTCATGCTTTTTTCATACAATTCGCGATAAACTATTGATGTTAAAGGAGCTCCATTATTCAAATCATCTCCTGATATTTCCCATACAATGATACCACCATAGTTATTGTCTTTTATAAAATTACAACGAGCTTCTAATGATTGTTCATCTTCGTATGTTAAGAACGCGCCGGTTGATGCGTTAAACAAATACGGTGCTTGAGAAATATTATCATAGTATTTAGTCCAGCCTGATGTAGTTTCCAATTTTTTTACTTCAAACCATGGATATTGTCCGCCTGGAGTAGGGGTTGATGTATCATCCCATGTACCGCGTAAATATCCTGTAGCATTTTGGAACAATCCATCGCCTTTATTTCCGGCAGAAACGCCACCCCAACCACGTGAGTACCAAGGAGAACCGATAGTTATTTTCGATTTAGGGACGCCACATGATGCGTAATAAGCACCGGCAGCTTGTGCATTGAATGTTTCACGCTCAAGTTTTGTTGCTGATGGATCAGACGGATTTGGGTATATGGCAGCATGATGATTTGTTACACGTTCAAAAGCTCCGTGTGCATCATACGACATTAAATTGATGATATCCAAATATTGCTCATAATCTTTAGGATTTGATCCTTGGGCAATAGTATTTTGATTTATAGTAGCAGCAATAGTTAATAATTTATTACTCAATCCATTATTATTGTATGCCTCGCGTAATTCTTTCATTAGCGAAACATAATTAGCTACATCTTCAGGTCCGCCAGGGCAACCTTTATCAGCACTGTCATTTGGATCAGCTGCTCTGTTTACACCTGGATATTCCCAATCTATGTCAATACCATCAATAAACGGATATTGCTTCAAAAATGCTATTACACTATTAATAAAAGTAGTACGACCTTCTTTTGTCAATGCCA
>MWBK01000187.1 GCA_002069025.1 Bacteroidetes bacterium ADurb.Bin302
AGAGGATGCTTGGTTGGTTATAGAACACGGAAAGAAAACCAACTTTAGTTCGCACGAGCATTTTATCGAAGAACGCAACTATGGAAACGTTCATTTTTCTTTCTTCAAATAGAAATCAGTATATATAGGTAAGTGATCTGATATTCCTCCATTATAAACCGGACCGACGTAAGTGCTATTGGGTTTTACTCCCATATTTTTTGCATCCTCTTTTACTAAAAATTCATTTACATATATATGAGCATCCAATAAGCTTGTATGCATATTTAATCCTTGCAATAAGCTTCCTGATACAATTATTTGATCTAATACTCCCCAAACACCATTAAATTTGTGCGTGCCTTGTTCTGTATTCTCATATTGAGCATAAAGATTATACAAGCAATCTGATTTTATCGAATCATTTTTGTTTACATGCAAAGCTTTTAATACTTCAGCTATACTTTTATTAGAAGGTTGATCATTAAAATCTCCCATTATCAAAATGTTTGCATTTACCTTATTAGATCGAATGCTATCTATAGCTCCTTTCATCACTGCCGCAGATTGCATGCGTTTCCATTCTGACTGTTCTTCACCTCCTCTGCGCGAGGGTGCATGACACACAAATATATGTAAAGTATCGATTTTTTCTACAATTCCTTTTACATATAATATATCTCTGGTTTTAAATGAATGGCTACCTTTCAAACCAACATTCAATGCTTTGCTGTTAATAGCTTCAAATCTGCTTGGATCAAACAACATAGCAACATCTACCCCACGCTGATCAGGCGATTCGTAATGTATATATTTATATTTTTTTGATTTTAAGGGAGATCTATATATGAGGGCATCTAATACAGAATCGTTTTCAACCTCACACAGACCTATTATGGCAGCACCATCCCATTCACCTAAAGAAGTTAGTACTTTTGCTATAGATATTGTTTTTTTACGATACTTTGCCCAAGTCCAATGATAATCACCTTCAGGCAAAAAAGCATTATCGTCCTTTAGCGAATCGTTTCTAACATCGAAGTAATTTTCAACATTATAAAAAGCGACTCTAAAAGATTGAGAATAAAGATGATTTACACACGAAGCGCAAAATATTAAACAAAACCACAATGCGCCTTTACTCAAAAAATTCATAAGCACCTATGTCGTAAGATCCATCGCTTAGACGGCTTCTACCATCTAAGTCAATAGGAAATTTAATTGCCGTTTCTTGATTTCCTTTGCCTATAGCAGCCGATCCGGATTTTATATGAAAGTCATAATTATAAGGATCGGTTTGTTTCTCTTCACTAGAGCGTTCGGTATATACGAATTTAGGATCCGTATTAAATAAACAATTATTATAATGCTCGTCTATATTTGATGTTAAAAGACGGAGCAGACAATTTTTATATAAATAATTGAATGGTGCTTCACCATGGCTATCCCTGTCATAAGTAAGTTCATTATTATAACCTCCATATATTATCGTGTTGTTAAACAATGCATTAAAAGCACATGGAGTAATTCCAACAGAATTTTTAAATACTGCTATGGCTTGTGTACGCGTTCCCCACGAAAATAAATAATAGTTAGCTATAGTACAATGATTAAATTGATAATCGCCCCCATTTAATTCAAGAATAAATGCGCCGGCATTATATAATAACGAATTATTAACTTCTAACTTAGCATTGTTCATGGTTAGCAAATTACCTGATGAATTTCTTATTTTGCTGTTTTCAATAAGCAAAACTTGATTATCGCAAGTTGTTGAGTCTACAATAATACCAAAAGTTGTATTACGTACATCCGTGTTCATCAATACATTGTCTATACTTCCATTTTTAAAACGTATTCCGCCCCATTGTTCTGATGCTTTATCATAAGATAGCGGTGGTATGGTATTCATGTAATCGCTTCTATCACCTCTAAATATAACCGGATTTTCAAATGTTCCTTGCGCAATAAGTTTACCCTCAACTAAAAGCACAGCCTCTTTTCTAAAAAACAAATTTGAACCTTCTAAAATCGTCAAGGTAACTCCTTGCGGAACAAACAATGTATCAGATATAAGAAACGGCATGTATGATGTTAATGTTGTATCTTGTGCTACAATATGTCTATCCCAACGTATAGCTCGTCTACCATACGCTGTCAACAAGATTTTTTGCTCGTTACCATTAGTGTAACACATTATTGAATCCTTTACTAAAAATGGTATATTAGTGTCTTTTGGATTGATGTAAACTTGTACAAAAACAATCATGCTATCATGAGCATTTATAATAACATCACTTAAGTTGTTAGATTTTACGCCGTCTACATTTAACTTAAATAAGCCCTCTGAAAGTTTTATAGAACTTATTTGTAATTTATTAGCAGACCTATTATATATTTTTAATTGCTTGGTTGTGGATCCTAAATCGGTAAAAATCGTATCGTAAGACAATGTATCGACAGAAAACTCCAATTTTAAACTTGGATCGCTATTTATTCTATCTTCTTCGCACGAAACACCGCATATTAGCATTGGTAGGCAAAAGCAAAATACTACAAATGAATGTAGTACCCTCTTTATCCAATGTTCAGACTTCTTTTCCATGGCACAAAGATACATTTTTTTTGCAGAAAAATCTTTTACAAACAATCTCTTTAAGCTTGATCAATCAATTAATACACTACTGATAATGTGAAATAATGAATTATCTCCGGAATTATATTATTGCACATCATATTATCTTTTTGTAAATTTGTAGAATTAAACTCATAATTTCAACTCAAAATGGCAAGTAGACGCAATTTAAAGAAAGATATACAGTATATCTACTCAGAATTATTATCAGAATGTTTCACATTATCAATGTTATTCCCTGATATTAAAAAAGAAGAGAACGAAGCTATCTTTAATAAGATATTGGTAAATAACAATGATTTTATTAAGCGAGTAAGCAAAACTGATGGCAAATGCAACTCAAAAATAGTAAAAGCATATTATCGCAAATTAGTAACAGAGTTATTAACAGACGCTAGCAACATTAGCAAAGAATTGCAGCAATTACATAAAAACTCCTGATACAGTGAAAAAAATCTGCTCATTTATATTAAAGATTCTCGGTTGGAAAACCATCAATAGTGTTCCTGATATAGATAAAATGGTTCTTTGCGTAGCTCCACACACAACAAATTGGGATTTTATAATAGGCAAACTATTTTACTCTTCAATGGGTTTAAAAGCGTCTTTTCTTATAAAAGATGATTGGTTACGTCCTCCTTTTGGAACATGGATGAAAAAACGTGGAGCTATCGGAGTAAATAGGAAAGGTAAGCATTCAATGACAGAGCAACTAACAGAGCTCTTTAAAACGCAATCCCGTTTACATCTGGCAATAACACCGGAAGGTACAAGAAAAGCTAATCCAAATTGGAAGTTGGGCTTTTACTATATAGCTAAAAAAGCTAATGTTCCAATATTATTAATTGCTCTGGATTATAAATACAAAGAAGCAAAAATTCTTGGATTATTTACACCTACCGAAAACGAAAAAGAGGATATTAAGGCGATTAAGAGATACTACAAAGATATACATGCAAAATATCCAAAGGCCTTTGATTTAGGCAATATTGATTAACATGGAAAAGCAAGAAGAATTACGGGTTCGTGTTGTACAAAGCGACATTATATGGGAAGACAAAGAAGCTAACTTAAATCACTATAATGATTTACTAAGCAAAGCTGATGATGGTAAAACCGATATAATACTGCTACCTGAAATGTTTAGCACAGGATTCAGTATGAATGCAAAAAAACTTGCAGAAAATACTGATGGTCCCACAATGAAACTTGCACAATCATGGGCAAAGCAATTTAATGCAGCTATAATTGGTAGTTTTATTGCACAAGAAGATGGTTTGTTTTACAACAGAGGATTTGCCGCAATGCCGAACGGCAAAACATATTTTTACGACAAAAGACACTTATTTATAGGTGGTGAAAAACAAATATTTACACCGGGAGATACTCATCTTACTATAGCATATAAAGGTTGGAATATTGCCTTGTGTATTTGTTATGACTTACGTTTCCCTGTATGGTTACGAAATAAAGATTGTGCATACGATTTGATGTTATGTATGGCAGAATGGCCATCGAACAGACAATATATTTTCGAGCATTTACTAATTGCTCGTGCAATAGAAAATCAATCATATGTATGCGCATGCAACCGTGTAGGTGTCGATGGGAACCTACTGTCCTATATTGGAGGATCTGTATTAATTGACTATAAAGGAAAAGTGAAGGAACGCTGCACCGACAATGTCGAAGAAACACGAACCTTCACTTTATTAAAATATCCACTCGAAAGCCACCGCGAAAAAGTTCCGGTATGGAAAGATGGTGACTCCTTTTATTGGGCTTAACTACATATTCATACCACCACAACAATGTATAACTTGTCCACTTACGTATGAAGACAAGTCGGATGCTAAGAATGTTGCTACATTTGCAACATCTTCGGGTGTACCACCCCTACGCAATGGGATTTGTTTTGCCCATTCTTCACGCACCTCATCAGACAAAGCTGCTGTCATATCTGTAATAATAAAGCCCGGAGCAATGGCATTTGCACGTACACCACGTGAACCTAATTCTTTAGCTATTGACTTTGTAAGACCAATCATACCTGCCTTTGATGCAGAATAATTGCATTGTCCTGCATTACCACTAACACCAACTACCGACGACATACTGATAATAGAACCTGATTTTTGTTTCATCATAATAGGAGATACAGCATGTATAAAGTTAAATGCTGATTTTAAGTTTACGGTCAAAACCATATCCCACTGTTGTTCTGTCATTCTAAGCATTAATCCATCTCTGGTAATGCCGGCATTATTTACAAGGATATCAATATGTCCAAAATCTGCTAATATTGATTCAACTACTTTGTGAGTGTCTTCAAAATTTGCAGCATTAGATGCATAAGCTTTAGCTTTGACGCCGAGAGCAAGAAGTTCCTTTTCTGTGTTTTCTGCATTTACATCTATTGCTAAGTCTGTAAAAGCAATATTTGCCCCTTCTGAAGCATACTTAATAGCGATTGCTTTTCCAATACCACGAGCAGCTCCTGTAATTAAAGCCACCTTTCCTTCTAATAGTTTCATATTTTTTCTTTTTGAAATTAACGGCACAAAATTACGCTTTTTTTCTTGAAACAGCATATCTTTGTATGTTAATACCAAAATATGACGAGCATAAACATTCAAAATATGAGCTTTTACGCTCACCACGGCTGCTTTGAAGCAGAACAAATCGTTGGAACACATTTTTCTGTTTCACTGAAATTGTACTACAACGCACAAAAAGCTATAGAGTCGGACAATATACAAGATGCGGTTAGTTATCTTGATGTTTATCAGGTAGTTAAACAAGAAATGGAGAAACCATCACATTTAATTGAAAACGTAGCATGGCGAATCAAGCAGGCTGTTATGCAGAAATTCCCGGCTATTGAATCGGTAATTGTAAAGCTAAGTAAACTAAATCCACCACTAGGCGGTCAGGTCGAGCTTGTTGAAGTTGAATTATAAAAAAATCACCACCAAACATTGGTTTTATATACTGCTTCGTTATTACATTCATCAAATACATGCAGTTCAATTTTGTGGGTTTTGCCCTTTTCAACTCTAGTCTCATCAAATATATAACTCATTGTATTAGTTTTTTCATCCATAGAGAAAAGAGCCCATTTACCATCAACGTATCCACGCCATGTTCCAATACCTGAAGCACTATCTTTCACTCTCAACGAAATTATTTGCCCTTTTGACAATAAACTAATAGTTGGAGCAATCGTATCACACATTATTTTATACTGACCAAAAAAACGAGTTTCGCATTTGATAAAACCATCTTTATAAGTATTACCCATAAACTCCCACACATCTTTTTTATTCTTGTAAGCTATATAATATTTTTGCTTGTCTAATAAAACATCATTTTTTAATCTAATTTTAAGTTCTGCGTACTTTTGCATAGGCACATACGGATAATGAAGTAAATGTGTATCAGAATATGCTAAACTATCTTTATTATAGACGTATTGAAAATACATATCGCTATATAGAGATCTTGCAGGAATATGAAATTTGACATCATCTGTTTCGAAATAATTTACTACATCCCATTTAAAATAATCAGCACCGGACATAGCATAAACAATTGGTATTAATTGCTTTTCACCTTTAATTACAAAAGACAAAACAGATTTATTGCCTAAATAATCGCATACAGTCATTTTAACTTTATAATCACGTTCTTCATTAATATTCAAACATCCATTACCTAATAATTGCTTTATATTGGACATGTAAGCATTAGGCTGAACATAAGTCTGCATAATCATTTCGTCGTTTTTATACCATTTCTCGTAATCTATAAACGAATTTATATATCTGGTACTATCAAATGATATTTCATCATTCTGATAATTAAAGGTAGTAACATCATCTACATCAACTTTAAGAATGTAAACCCCATATACATTTGATGTTCCTGTCATGTAATCATTAGCTTTCAAACCGAGTCCGATAAGACCCCACGCTTTTATAGGAGTATTATTTTTGATTATGTACACACCACTAGAAACTGTTTCTAG
>MWBK01000188.1 GCA_002069025.1 Bacteroidetes bacterium ADurb.Bin302
TCCCAAGTTGGACCTGAACGTGGTTGTCCAGATTGTAATGTAGGTAGCATTAAATTAAGACCAGAAGCTCCTAATGAGTTAGTAGGTGATTCATCTGGTGGATCGTAAGCAAATACACGACCTACTCTAAGTGTAAATACTGAGAATGTTGTATCATTAGTTGGAACTAAATCTGGCTCATTCATCATTATCATTGAAACAAGTCTGAAATATTGCACGGTATCTCTTAAACTTTTACGAGCATTCCAAGGTGGCATAATTTGGTCTAATGTACCGCGACGTACTAAATTAGAGATGTTTTGTGTACGGCAATATATAGGATCTCTTTCTATTGGATCGCCTTTTTCGTTTGCTCTAAATATTTTTACTTTAATTGAAAAGTTAGGAGCATCGATATCTGTATTGTTAGATAATCTAACTGTTATAGGAATAGAGGTTGCTTGTGAAGCTGGAACAATTGTATAAGGCCAAGATACTTTTACTGATGATACTTCAATATCTGTAACTTCTGCTCTGTAAAGAATTTTAATATTATCTACAAAGAAATCGTCCGCGTCATCACTAATACATTGCATACATTTTTGGTCATTACCAGCATATACTTTAACTCTAAATCTAAAATATTTAGCGCCTTGATTTTTCCATAATATGAATGTATCTGGCACTGGAATAGCAAATTTTTGATATTCCAAGTCAATACCATCATCAAATCTATTATATCTTAATGAGTTAATAGCGCCAGCTGGTGTACCTGGTAAATTCAATGTAGAGTCTTTATTTGTTTCGAGGAATCCTATCAAATAACCACCTGCACCATATAATGTAAGTGGTGCTTGTTTAGTTAAAGCGGCATCTTTTGTTCCACGTCTGTATGGTAAGTGTCTCCAGTCATCTTGTTTAATATTTGTTATTCTGTCAATTCCATCATCAGAAGGCTTTGCAAATTCAACGCATATTTCATCTGGAACTGCACTTGCGGCATTACCATTATTATATACTGCTAATGGCTGTCCAGCAACTGTAACTCTTGGCTCTGGTCCAACGAGTAATTCTTCACTATAATCTCTTGCCCAATCTTCTCTATGAATAACTCTTTGAATAGAAAGTGTTATTATAGGATTTGGTTTCCCTGATAAATCAATTGGGAATGAACGAATCTCATCACCACCAAGACCACGACTATCTTGATATTTTTTAAGTGGCTCAGAAACGTCATCAATTTGTAAACGATTCATTTTTATTACTGGGGCGCTTAAAGTAATTGCATTATTCATAGCACCTAAGAAATAATTATGAGCAGTATCAAGTTTACGTGGCGATAACGGATATTTAGAAACAGCATCACCAGAAACCATCTGTGCATTAATATTTACCCATTTCCATGCTGAAGGAATATTATCACCAGATTCGAGGTCAATATGCCATTGGCTACCATCATCTTCAAATTTTCTAAATTCTGGATTTGGGTGATTATCATAATATCTTCTCATTACAAATAATGTAACTTTTGATGAGTCATCAAAAGGCCAATTATCACGTAATTTTTCACCGCTTACTGGATTTACTGGCTCAGCGATAACGAATGAACGCATCCTTCCTATATGGTTATCAATAAATTCGTTAGCTTCAAATGGTGGGAATACTATTCTTGCGAAATAATATGGAGGTACACCATTAAAACCTGTAGCTTGGAAATTATTTATAATATTGATATTATCACCATTATAATTAGCTAAACGTACTCTTACAGATGGATCACCATTACATTTTGCCGCATCTTCTGGGCTATCGCTCAAACCCATACAAAGAGCATCAACGGGAACTAAACGGTTATAAATAACTCTATTAGTAATTGTATTTCTAATTTGGAAACGACCACGGAAATTTAGTGATTGTTTAACAAAATTAACTCCAGATGGACCTTGAATTTCATTTGTGAGGTTTTGAATTATAGCAACTGGTTGAATAGCGCCGAGTCTTTCGTGTCCAGCTAATAATTCATAATCTGAAATTTCATCTGATTTAAGTTCTGTAACAAAATCAGTTGGATTATCTGCTTTAGGATCTTTACTTCTTACGCGATATGCAACATCATGCACGCGTAAAGTATTTTGCCATTGTTTAAATTTTACTGTTGTACCAGTATAAGGATACTCAATAGCTGGATTATAAACTTGATATCTTTGGAAATATGTAGTTGTTTGTAAATATTCGCCGCCCCAAGGTTGACCTTCTGGCAATCCACCTTTACCAAAATTTACGTGGCGAGCAAAACCACGAACACCACAAGTAGTATTATATTTGAACACCTCACCACCTGGAACAGGGCGATATGTAGTTGTTATTCTATCTGAAACTCTAGTATAGTGGATTGTAATACTTGAGTCAACAGCCGAAAGAACAACGTGAGCATTTGCAGTTACATAGTTAGTTGAGTATGGTCTTGTATCTGGATTAATATTTACACCACCAAATGGTGTAGCAATGGCACCTTTTGGCTGTGCATTAAAATATGCAATAATTAATGAGTCATTTGTATAAGTTCTTTTATAGAACACATATCCATGCTCATCTTTTAATTTAGTGTCTGGGTTATATTGAGATAACACTAAATCACCCCAAAATACTGCAATTAATGGAGTTTTACAATTTAAATTAATAGCAGTAGCTAAATCACCACCAGTACCACGAATACCAGAGGTAGCTGAATTACCACTAAAATTAATTGGATCTATTCCAAGTGCAGCAAACTGATAACCAAAATTATCTGGAACAGGATCTTTCAAACCGTTTTTATATTGAATATTTCCATTTCCATCTAATAAAGGAATACGTTTGCCCATATTTGGACCAGTAATATAAATCGAATCTTGTGAATCATCCCAAGTTCTTACCCATAATGTATCATGACCACGTGTACCACCAGCAAACCAATCCATTGACATTGGGTCATAAGCACTTGTAGCACCAGGAGGAATTACACGATTACCATTTGCATCATAAAAATATCTTCTATTAGACAAAGATATAACACCGTTTGTAGATACATAAAATGAGTCAAAACGCAGACCATTGAAATAAAATCCACCTCGAATACCGATAGGAATTGGACCTGCAATTGCATTATCAGTTGAATCTGATGGAGAATTCCAAAAATCTGCATCAAAAGGCTGACGGAAAAATGCCAAACCTTCCGCTTTATTATTTGTCCAATACTCTTTAGGTAGCATTCTTGGACCTGGAACAATTTTTCTCCACATTTCTGGCTGATAGTTTGTATCAGCGCGTGAATGTGCTGGCTTCATACCGGGAAATAGTTGAGGACTCAAATTTT
>MWBK01000189.1 GCA_002069025.1 Bacteroidetes bacterium ADurb.Bin302
AACAGCGTCACCAACCAGATCATCAGAGTCAAGTACATCTACTTCAACTCGTTCAAATTCAACAAGTAAATCTACTTCAACACGTTCTACAGTGTCTTCAGGTACTACTAATAGTACAAAATCACTTAGTTCGTCTGCTGGTTCTGCATCTCGCAATAGTTCATCAACTAGCGGAACCGGTGTTGCAACAGTAAGTTCATCTCGGGGAACTTATGAAAGTACATCGTCAACAAATGGGGAGCTTAAAAAATCGAATAATTTTAATGATCGTCCAATTAATAATAATCCGCGTCCTCGTTACGGAGAAGTCGCTCCTCCTCCTCATGGTTATCAAACCATGCACTATAATAATATAGATTATTGTCATTATAATGGTATTTATTATCGCCCTTACGCAGGTTCTTACATAGTTTGCCGTCCACCGATAGGTGCTATTATTCCTATTGCATATATCTCTACAACATTGGCAACAATAGTAGTTAATGATACATATAATCGTCCTGTTAATTATTATTATGACGATGGAGTATTCTACTCTTTATATGGTTCTAATTATACCGTTATCAGGCCTCCTATGGGAGCTGTTGTAGCATGGATGCCTTCAGATTACGAAGAATTTTATATCGGAACAGCAATAGTATATGTATCAGACGGAGTTGTATATCGTGGTACAATTAATGGTGGTTACGAAGTGATAGGATATAGAACAAAATAATATATGTGGCGGAAAATTAGTATTGTACAAACCGCTGTAATAATGTTGGGTGTTATCTTGCAATTGTTGCTTGGTAACATCCAACTTGCTTTTTTTGCCTTTCCAATGAATGTGGCATTAATGATTCTTGTTAGCGTTTCTGCCTATTATTGTCGTAAAACTTGGGTGTCGGGTATAGCTTTTTCTCTTGCTGTAATATCTATTTGGTTGTTACTATCTTTATGTTTGGGCTTATTTCCCATATTTTCAGGATATTCTCGTAGTTGGGTATTTGTGCTTCAAACATTATTACTGCTTTTTGTATTAAGTTCTGTGATTTTTCGCAGACACGATTTTATGTTTTTTATTGCGCATTTCGGAATGTTAGTTGCTGTCTCTGGTGCTTTTTGGGGTGCTTGTGACCAAACAACTGAACAAGTCTTGTTAAAAGAAAATGCCCTGTTTAAGATTTCCAATAAAGAATGTACATTTATTAAATTTGATAAAGAAACGCAAGTGGCTTATTTACTTACAGGTAAGTCGGATACACTTACTGCTGCTGTAAATCATCCTGCTTATTATAAAGGTCGGGATATATATCCTCAAACATATAATGCGGAGCATAATGTATGTGTGTTGTTGATTGTTTTTCAACCATGGAAGTGGGTAGAATATGCCGGAATAGCATGCATATTAATATGGGCAATACTTGTTCCTTTTAAAATATTAAATAAACGAAGAAATAGCTATGTTTAATTGGATGCAATTTCCTTATTTCGGAACAATATCTGTGCTTTTTGGTATTGTTGCAACAATATTAGCTTATAGAAGAAAGCCTAAGATGTCGTTTTTGTGTGCGTTGATGCAAATCTTTTTTATTGCTTGTTTTATTATTGGTTTTTGGATTATGCTTGATAGGCCTCCTTTTAAAACTACCGGTGAAACTCGTCTATGGTTCTCATTATTTATGCCTATTGCCGGATTAATAGCATACAAAGCTTGGAATTATCGTTGGATGCTATTGTATGGAACCTTAATGTCTGCAGTGTTTATTTGTATTAATATATTCAAGCCCGAAATACATTCCAAAGAATTGATGCCGGCTTTGCAGAGTATATGGTTTGTGCCCCATGTTGCAATGTATATGTTATCTTATGCCTTTTTAGGGGCGTCTTTTATAATAGCATGTGTATATATATTTAAGCAAAACATTGCTTTATTGCGTTCTGCAGATACATTTGTAATGATTGGTCTTGCCTTTTTAACGATAGGAATGATGTTAGGCTCTATATGGGCAAAAGTGGCTTGGGGAGACTTTTGGACATGGGATGTAAAGGAAACGTGGGCATTAATAACGTGGCTTTCATACATTTTTTATATTCATTTGCGAAAATATGATAAAAAACACGTAAAATTGCTATTTTTGTATTGATATTGTCATTCTTGTTTTTACAGGTCTGCTGGTTGGGTGTTGACTATCTTCCAACAGCAGCGGGAAGTATGCACACTTATTAATACATATATGAAGAAAATTGTAATGATCTTGTTTATGTCAGTTCTTGTACTGATTGTAGGCTATATAGCAGCGTATAGAATCACTAATCAGGCTCCTTCAGATGAGTTGGCATTAAATCGTCAGGTAAGTAGAATTTTAGAAACAGGTGGCTGTATGATGTGTCATACTCCTTCTGCTCATTTGCCATTTTATGCAAATTGGCCTATTGCTGATAAGTTGATTTCGCAAGATGTGAAAATGGGAATGGATGCCTTTGATATGACGTATTTAGGTTTGTGTTTGAAGAATAATGCATTACGTCCTAATGAAGTTGATATAGCAAAACTTGAGAGTGTTGCAAATAGTGGCACTATGCCTCCTATACAATATTCAGCAATCCATTTAGGTGCATCTTTGGTACCCGATGAATCAAATGTATTGCTAGCATGGACAAAACGTAATAGAATTGTGTATTACACATCTCCGTTAAGCTCAAAGGATATGATGAATGAACCTTTACAACCCATAACATACCTTAAGGTAGATTCTGCAAAAGTTCAATTAGGTGAAGATTTATTTAATGATTTGCGTCTTTCGGCTGATAGCACTATTTCTTGTGCTTCGTGTCATGGTTTAAAAACTGGAGGTGTAGATAATAAACAATATTCTGAAGGAATCCGTGGACAAAAGGGTGGTGTAAATGCGCCAAGTGTTTACAATGCATTTTTTAATTTTGTACAGTTTTGGGATGGACGTGCCGCTAATCTGGCAGAACAGGCTGCACAGCCTCCTCTAAATCCTGTCGAAATGGGTTGCGAGAGTTTTGATGAGATTATTGAAAGATTGGAAGCAGATGAAGAATTTTCAAGCCGTTTCAAGGCTGTTTATCCTGAAGGCATTACAGAACTTACTATAACTGATGCCATTGCCGAATACGAAAAGACTTTAATTACGCCATCACGTTTTGATGCATATCTGAGAGGAGATTCAAGTGCACTAAGCGCAGAGGAAATAGAAGGTTATGAATTGTTTAAAAAATTTGATTGCGCTACTTGCCATGTAGGCAAAAACATAGGAGGTCAGTCGTACGAAAAATTTAGTTTGCAAGGAGATTATTATTCTGATAGAGCCTATCGTGTTTCTGATGCTACATTAAATGTTGAGGATAACGGAAGATATAAACAAACGGGTTTAGATTATGACAAAAATCGCTTTAAGGTGCCTTCGCTGCGTAATGTTGAGTTAACTTATCCATATATGCATGACGGAACTATACAAGATCTAGCTGAGGTGGTAAATAAAATGGTACTCTATCAGACGGTTAAGAAAATCCGTTTTTCTGATACAGATAAAATTGTAAAATTCTTACATGCACTGACCGGTGACTCTATAGCAACAAAAAATCCCGCTAAATAGCGGGATTTTTTCATTTCCGTATCTTGTTTCTTTAATTAGCCAAGATAACTTTTTAATAATTTACTTTTTGCGCTGGTTCGCAGACGGCGTATAGCCTTTTCTTTAATCTGTCTAACACGTTCGCGTGTTAAACCGAATTTGTCTCCAATTTCTTCCAAAGTCATTTCTTGACAGCCGATGCCGAAAAAGCAAACAATGATTTTTTTCTCCCTCTCGCTTAGTGTGTTTAATGCTCTATCGATTTCTTTCGAGAGCGACTCGTTAATTAACGAACGATCAGCAACGGGCGAATCATCATTTACCAAAACATCTAATAAGCTGTTGTCTTCACCTTCAACGAAAGGAGCATCTACTGAGATGTGTCTGCCGGATACTTTCAAGGTATCAGCAATTTTGTCTACAGGAATGTCTAATTCGAGGGATAATTCTTCCGGTGATGGACGGCGTTCGTGCTCTTGCTCGAACTTAGAAAATGCTTTGTTGATTTTGTTCAACGAACCCACTTGGTTTAACGGTAAGCGAACAATACGTGATTGTTCTGCCAAGGCTTGCAAAATGGATTGACGAATCCACCATACAGCGTATGAAATGAACTTAAAACCACGAGTTTCATCGAATTTCTCGGCGGCTTTGATAAGTCCTAAATTTCCTTCGTTGATTAGGTCAGGTAAGCTAAGTCCTTGGTTTTGATATTGCTTCGCAACCGACACCACAAAACGCAGGTTGGCACGTGTCAATTTTTCTAAGGCAATTCTGTCTCCTTTTTTGATACGTTGTGCCAATTCCACTTCTTCTTCAACTGTGATAAGGTCCTCTCGACCAATCTCTTGCAAATATTTGTCAAGTGAAGCACTTTCACGATTGGTAATGGATTTTACGATTTTAAGTTGTCTCATAACTTCTTTTGTGGGCAAATAAGGTGCAAATATACAATATTTTTTTTGAAAAACCGATTCATTTTTGCTTTTATTTGAACTAAAATTATTGCGTGAAAATTCAAACAAGAAGTGCTAAAACAAAAAA
>MWBK01000190.1 GCA_002069025.1 Bacteroidetes bacterium ADurb.Bin302
TTACAACTACTTCTTGCAATATTACGGCAGAAACCGACAGTTGAGTATTAAAGACTTTGTTCCTGTCAATTCTCAAGGTATCTATGGTTGAGTTGTATCCTACAAAAGATATTTCAATTTTATACATACCAGTACTTATGTCAGTTATTATAAAATCGCCTAAACTATCAGTAATAGAACCCTTGCTTATCGGTAATAGATAAACAGTTGCTCCTGGTAATGGCTGTTTGTTTTCATCTATAACCTTACCTTTTAGCTCGTATTTGCTTTGTCCGAATGATGATATATATATAATGTTCGTGCACAATAATAGCACGAAAAATTTGTTCATATTGAAATAATTGAGATTAATTAACCCAAAGAATTATAAGAAAATGTCTTATGAAAAGGATTAAATAGGAGGTGACCTGGGCGAATATAACGCAAAGACTTCTTGATGTGGTTCGGTAACGTACAATACTTTAAATATTCTGCAAATTGTTGGAATAACTGCCTCGAAAAAGAGAATATAAGGTAACGTATTTATTGAAAATTGAAATTCACAAATTGGACAATGGTTAGTTGAATTTGAATAAAAAAATGCTGTTCCCGTATAATTAGTGCAATCAACAGTATTGTGACACGTAGCATTGTGCGAAATGCAATGAGAATGATGCCAGACGATATGAATGGATTGGAATGTAATAGAGAAAATAAATATTCCTAATAAGAAGAATGCAATATGTTTCTTTAGTGTAAGCAATTTTATTTGAATCTTATTTTTTACAAGCAGCACATGTGCCTTTGATTATTATTTCTGTTTCTTCTTCTGTATAACCTTCAGGCAATTCCACATTTTTCAACGTCACAGATTCCAAGCATTGTACCATATGACATTCGTTGCAGAAAAAATGTGCATGTCCTTTTTTGTGAATTATCGAAGTATCAAGGGCATATTTTACGATAAAATTGTCTATGACAATTTTATGAATAATATCATGTTCTTCAAGGGTTTTGAATGAACGATAAAAAGTTGTACGGTCATAATTTCCTGAGAGACGTTCCCTGATTTCATTTTCTGAAAGTGCCTGATTAGTTATCATTATCACATCAATAATTCCTTCACGGCAACTTGTGCGTTTTAAAGAATGACTATTTAGAATATCAATTGCTTTCATTAATGCAAAATTGTTTTAAATGCAACAACGATGCAAATGTAATAAAAAAATCACGAACAACACAAATATGTGCTTAATATTTTAAGGCTCAATTTTAGAAGAATAAATTTCAGTACCTACAATTTCGGCAGCCATAGCAACACAACGACTACATGGTCGTAAAGCATAATAACGAGCATTCCGTTCTGATGGAGTTGCATCTTCCGGTTGCCGCTTAATCTTAAGTAAATCGGCACAAATATAAGAACCCATCTCTTGTTTGAATTTCATTGCAGTTCGTTGGACAGCCTGATAGTTAGTTGTTTTGGCTTTCTTGTCAGTTACATCTGTGGCTGGATAATGAAATCCGAGCACCATAAACATTCCGGTGACTGCGCCGCATACTTCGCGCAATCTACCCATACCACCTCCGAAAGAGGATGCAATTTTTGCAGCTGTTTCTTGATCTATACTGTATAAATCGGCATAAGCCATTAATACGGATTGCGAACAATTATATCCATTTTCAAAAAAACCGATAGCTTTTTGAATCCTTTCTTCAATAAATTTATTTTGTTGTAATGTCATTTTGATTCCTTTTTATTACTCTTAATAAAAACGAAGGAGGTAAACATGGTTTCCAATTATTCAAACCAACAAATGCGAGTTCTGTCTCAGCTTCGTTTATTAATTCATCTTTTTCATTATAAAGCTCGTAGGTAAACCAAATACGAACGCCTTTTATGGCTGTTAAAATTGTCTTAACTGTAAGTAATTCATCGTATTTGGTTGTTTTTATAAATTTAAATTTCATACTAATAACAGGACACATTATGCCTACATCTTCTATCGTTTGATAAGGAACGCCTATATTTCGCAATAGTTCCCATCTTGCTCGTTCATAGTACTTAGCATAATTAGAATGATGAACAGTTCCCATTCTGTCGGTATCAGAATAAGCTACCCTAAATTTATATTCGTATGTTATCATTTCTTATTCTCGTATATATTGATATTCCTTCTTTTGATTTATAACTTCACAAGCCAATAGTTTAAATGCTGAATCTATGTTTGGATCTTCAAATATATCCGACAAATTTTCTTTGTCACAATCCTGACAAATTAGTTCGTTAATAGGAATTTGTGCTAAAACAGAAAGATTAAGAGCTTCAGATAGTTTTTGTGCTCCACCTTGTCCAAAAATAAAATATTTTTCATCAGTATGTTTAGTTGGTGTAAACCATGACATATTCTCGACAATTCCCAATATAGGAATTCCGATATGTTCATCTTGTAACATATTTATAGCTTTTTGTACATCAGCAATAGACATTTTTTGAGGCGTAGTAACTACTATTGCTCCAGAAATATAAAAATTTTGTAGGAGCGTAATCAACACATCTCCTGTCCCGGGAGGTGTATCAATAATCAAATAATCAAGTTTTCCCCATTCTGTTTCTGTCAAAAGCTGCTTAATGGCATTGGTTACCATAGGTCCTCTCCATACAACTGCTTGTTTTTCGTCAAAGAAAAATCCGATGGACATAATCTTAAGACCGAGTCGAACCAATGGTTCCATAAGATTTTTACCATTTTTATTTACTAATGTAGGTCTCGCCTCATCGTTAATTTTGAATAATGTAGGAATGGAAGGTCCAAAAATATCCGCATCTAAAAGGCCTACGGAATAGCCTTCACGGGCGAGCGTAAGAGCAAGACCCGATGCAATTGTAGATTTACCTACACCACCTTTACCTGATGTTACCATTATGATTTTTTTAACATCCGGCAATTTCGTTTTAACAATTTGATGTTGATTATTCATATTTTATCTATGAGATTAAACTGTAATAATTTTGAATAACTATTTCTAATTCGTTTACTGATATCCGAGTCAGGTGCGTAATCGATAATAGACTGACAATTGACCATAGCTTCGACAATTAGCGGATCAAATTGTAGCTTACCAATAAGCTTTATATCGTTTTGATAACAATATGTCTCAATTCGAGATGTCATAGAAATATTAATGTCGAATTTATTAATAATGACACTAGTGTTTAATTTGAAACCGGCAGTAATTTCAAGCGTTCGTTTCAAATCGTGAAGTCCCGACATAGTCGGTTCTGTTACGATTAAAACGGCATCTACACCTGTAATGCTACTGATTACAGGGCATCCGATTCCCGGAGGTCCGTCAATGATAATATTGGAGATTCCTGCCTCTTTTGCAATTTGTTTCGCTTTTTCACGAACCAGATTTACCAACCGACCAGAATTCTCCTCCCCGGGTGCAAGTCGCCCGTAAACCATTCTTCCGTTTTTAAAAAATCCTGTATACATTCGGCTTTTGTCTTCATTTACAATATCAATTGCTTTTCGCGGACAAATACGCGAACATAACAAGCATCCATCACATAATGTTTCAGAAATGTTTACTTTATGACCTTTTTTAAAGATTGCATCAAACCGGCAGTAGTCAATACATACTCCACAGCTGTTGCATTTTTCTTGATTTATCTTTGCTTTCTGTCCAGAGACAAAAATATATTCGTTGTCACATACAGGATTGAATAACAGATAGAGATTCGCAGCATCTACATCGCAGTCGGCCAATACTATTTCATTTTGCAGCGTGGCAAATGCCGCACTAATACTGCTTTTCCCCGTTCCACCTTTTCCGCTAATGATTGCTATTTCCATATTGTTCAGTAATAGTATGGTACAATTGATGAAATTTTAAGTCCCAATCAGAATACAGATTAGTTAACAACTCTCCATTTGAGTAGCTAAACGCAATTCTTTTATCAAATGGCACAGTCATCAGCAATGGAATATTTTCAAATTTCAAGTAGTCGTAAATATCCTTATTTCCTAAATCTGCCCTGTTTATTATTACACCGCAAGATTTGCCCATGCCTCTCAGTGTATCCACCGATTGCATTAAATCACTCAACCCAAAAGGAGTGGGCTCGGTTACTAGAACCACATAATCAGCCGTAGCAACTGTTTGAATAAATGGGCAGGAAGTTCCCGGTGGAGAGTCTAATAATATTATATCATACCCATTTGCTTTCTTAATCGCAGACTTGATAACATTAACCGGAGAATAAACCCCTACATTCATTCTTGCTTCAATCAGGACGCTATTTGCTGAAACACCATACTGATTAACAGAGCCCAAAATATCATCTTTTTCTACTATAGCGTTGTCAGCGCAAACAACAGAACAAGCTCCGCATCCATGACAAAGTTCGTCCAATACCTTTATCATTTTTGTGTCTTTCAGAAAAAATATAGCATTGTAGTTACAATACTCCTTACATTTCCCACAATAACTACATTTTGATTCATCAATAACAGGAACCTTCTGAGTAACAGTATGAGAAATTTGCAATTCAGCTCTTATAAATTCTCTATCATTAGGTTCCTCTGCATCACAATCAACAAGAGCAATATTTAAGTCTCTTTTTTGTAATACATTAAAAAGGTTGGTTGAAACAAATGTTTTTCCTGTGCCACCTTTGCCACTTGCAATCGCAATTTTCGTTTTCGGGTTCACTTAATTAATTTTATC
>MWBK01000191.1 GCA_002069025.1 Bacteroidetes bacterium ADurb.Bin302
AGTAGTACATTTGACATGGCAAAATTAATTTATTTGTCTTGAATAAATATGTAAGGAATTATTCAATTTTACACTTACTATCTTAGCAAGCATTTTTGGCAATTCGGGTCATGAAGAGGTAAATGGATGTAATCTTAAGTCGGACCGCAGGACTCGCCATATGCGCCGGCCGGCAAAATCCAGGTCTCTGACATATCCATTTTAGTGGAAATGGTATAGACTTCGCCGCGGGCGAGCTGAATCAGCTCAGGGGTCATATGCTCATATGGAGTGCCTTTCTGAATGAGGTCTTCCACGGATTCTTTTCTTTTGATGGTCGTGTCAAATTCCTTTTCGTATCCACAAATTTTTTGAATTCCTTGGGGAGAGACAATGCTTGCAGATTTCCATTGATTGGCATTGCCGAAGATGCAGAACAGACAGGATACTCTACCCCATCCCATGTAATAAGCCGGGTGGACCCTAACTTTGTGGCGTTCAATTATTTCCCACACCATGGTTTCTGACCATTCTTTGATGGGTCTGAATCTATCGACGTGACGCTTCAGGCGGCCGGCACGATTATCAGCTCTATCAGGTTCCAGCACATTATATTTTGCACGGGCTGCAGATTCCTGGGCACGCTCACCGGAGAGAACCAGTGTTCGAGAGTTATTGAATCTGTTCTGATTCCGGATGGCAGCTGCACCGATATCAATCTTCAGGTAAGCTGAGCACCAGCGAACGGATAAATCTGGGGAGACCTGTGGGAATTTTCTTCTGGTTGAAGGCGTTCCGCGGGTGCCGCCAATTTCTATTCGGTTATGATTCTCATCTTCGAATATGGTTGGAGCTGTGAGAGAATTCTGACGCAACATCTCGCCTTCGAATCCATTCTTTTTCCAAGAGAAGTAGACCGGTACATTCCAGTCGCTGGCAAATTTCTGCACGTATCCACGCGTGATAGGCCAGTCCATAAGAGTTGAACCCTCACGTCCGTCGATATCATGATGAAAAAATTCAATTTTATTTATAACTACACCTTGCTCAAGACAATATAAAAATAACGCTATACTGTCTTTGCCGCCAGAAAAATATATAATAATTTTATCGTATGAATGAATATCAAATCCTGAAGATTTTAAGTCATCATATTTGTAAACAACAATTCTGGGAGAGGTACGTGTTTCCAAGTTTTTCGATTAATTATATTTCGTATTGCAGTTCTTGATATATTATATTTATTAGCTAAACGTTCCTGTGTCAATGAATTTTTGAAGCGGTCTTCTAATATTTGCTGAACTATGAATTCATTGACTTTAGCATCTGGTCTTGATGTGCCTATAGAGAATATTCCAACTTTAATTGCATGGCGTTTATTTTCTGATGACGTTGACCATTCTAAATTGTCAGATTTATTATTTGACTTGTCTCCATCTTTATGGTTAACCTCAGGTTTATTGTCAGGATTTTGTATGAATGCCTGAGCAACCAACCTGTGTAATAAATGAGCGTTACACTTTCCATTTGTTGTAAAATTGACTCTACAATATCCAAGATTAGTTGGAAATATAGTTAATATTCTACATGATGAATCTGACCATACGCGTCCTAAATTTGATACAGAATATCTATTACTATATCCTGGAATTGTTTTCCATATCTCATTAGGGAGAACTGGACAAGTTTTTAATGTATTGGAATATTTTTTAATATAACTCATATTAATAAATATACTCAAGTTTTAACTATCTACAAAACTTAGTTCAGGAATCTTACATTTGTTTTCGTAATCTTTCAATTGATTCAATCCTGTGGGATTGGAAATCGAACCCCTTCAGGGCGTATACATTTTTTAATTTAGGATATGGACCGCCTTGGCCTTTTTCCAAAATACCTTTGCGTACATATTTTTCCAGGTCCTGGATTTCTTTTTTAGTCAGCTGGCCAATATCAGTAACTGTTTGTTTTAATGCCCGCGCACCAATTTCGGGGAGAGCTTTGTTATTCATAAATTTTACTTTTTACTTTTATTGTACATTGAAGCAGGCCAACGGGGTTTTTCAAAAGCATCTCCTCCTGAAAGGGACGGGTCAAAGATATATCCGCCATAGTCCTGGATGTGTGTGCTGATAATACTGTGAATATTCTCCGGCGTGTCATTACATGCTTTTGACAATTTATAAATTAGCACATGGTATCCATATACACCATTGGAAAAACATTCCAGTGCATAATGCACGGCGGCACAATTGTCGTCATCCCTGTAGTACTTTAATTCTGGGAAATATTTCTTATCAATTTCCTGAGCAGCTTTAATAAAAAAATCTGGCACCAATTGAATTCCTTTCTTTGTGCTCAATTCTCTTCGAGCATTTATGGCTTTAGTTGTACTTTTCATTTGAGAGTTTATTTAAGACATCTACAAAAGGGAGAGATTGAATCTTACGAATTGTATGAAAATAAATTTTCATCATGATTTACAGTTATATTATCATTCTGTTTATACGTCATGTGAATTAATCCATAATTGCGCCATACACTGTCAGGAACTTTTAACACTGCATCGCCCCAGTTAAAGTCATCTCCATTTTCCTGAGCAATTGTTTTGCCTTCTTCTGACATAAGGTATGCACTTACAGCTTCGCGTAAGGCGGTTTCTGGGGAGAAATCCTTTTTTATCTCATATTCTGGTAAAATCGTAAATGTTGTAATTTGTACTGTTGGTACTTCGCCTGGAATTATACTTACCAGATTAAATTCTTTATCTTTTGCAATCATTGTCGTAATATTTATTCGTCAATTGATTCGTCCAGTTCTTCACCGGTGTATGGATTATAGATTTCGGAGTCAGACTCTACTGCTTCAGATTCGACAAGGAACAATCCTTGGTCTATGGAATAGTATAATTCCATTGAGAACGGAGTTTTACGTATCCAATTTTTTGCCTCATCTTCTGAGTTAAATGCTTTTTGTTCCAGTAATTCTTTTAACTTGCGGGCGAAGGCTACAGGTGTTTTATCTTCAGAAAGATAAACGTCAACAGTTTCCATCTCATCGTAGTTATGCTTACGAAGTTTTCTAACTTCTTTTACGGATTCTGACATTTTTTTGTTGTGTTATGTGATTAATAATATTCTGCATTTGTTACTTCACTTACCAATTTAGAATCTTGGGAGAAACTTTCATTGGTTTCTGATTGAGTGTAATCCCATGTTTCATTCGCTTCCTCTTGAGCATACTCTTCTATTTCCTGACCATCAGGAACATCATCTTCCTCAATTTCAACGAGATGAAATTGTGTAATTGTAGCGGTCATTTTGAACTTAAAAATACGTTTTGCCATATTCTTTTTATATAAACGGGTCAATTATTTTATTGTTTTCCCACAACACTTCCATATTTGCATCCAATGAATGACTGAAGTTATATTGAATTGCAACTTTGAATTCGCCCTTCTTGACATAATCGCGGATGAGTTCTTTTTCATACTCATTGTGATTATCACCTATGAGCAAACGATAAGCAACTTTCAAACACTTTTCTTTTTGTCCAATCATCGGCAGCATGAACTCATAAGGAAATTTTCCCAATTCAGAGCTGAAGTAGATGATTCGACGTGTTTTGCCAAATCCATCTTGGTCGCTTACGCGTTCCTTGAATTCTTTGAAAGATATTTTGTTCATGTGCTATCTACAGAATTAGAATTTGGAATCTTACAATTACATTTGTGATAAAAAACTATAGGACTCTTTCATTTCGCTCCACAATGTAGATTTGCTAATAAAGCTATCTTTTGGGAAGTAATTCCGCTTGCGGTCCAGAACAATATAAGTTCCGACATTATCGCGTTTCACCGGCTTTTGAGTTCCATCCTTAAGACAGCATTTCATTATCCAATTCAATCTTCCGGATTTGCCGCCAAAGGAGGTAAAGTTTTTTACTTGAGACAGTTCAATTTCTTTCATATGCTATCTACATAATTCCAATTAGAAATATTACAGTTTAACGTTTATAAAAGAACACGGTTCCACAATCATAAAGTTCATGATACCAGCCATGCTTTTTTAAGAAGGCATCCATTTTATGATGAACACCAATGATGTATTTATTCCCCTGAGCATAGTCGTCCACCAGGCTCATACCATCAATGGAGGAACCTTCTCCGGACCAGATGCTATCAGCGTGGTCAGAACCAAACATTTCACCCTCTTTAAACCAGCAGTTTGGAAACTTCTTTTTCAGCAGAGCTAACATTTCGTCGCGTGTTTTCATAATCTATCTACAAAACTGTTTTCAGGAATCTTACCAATTTTTTAAAATATATTCTTCATACTCTATTTGTCGTTGTTTTAAATGAGCGAGCATTTCATTGGATTTTAATATGAATTCTTCCAGATGGTCTGTGGGCATTTTTGTCAAAGTCCAAGGTCGAGAATTCCATATGTGGGCTTTTTTTAATTCTCTTTCCATACGAGCAATATGTTCCTGTTCTTTTTCAATCATTCTTTTGATTGAAGGAAGGATGTTTGTTAACATCTCCTGTGGAAAATCTTTAAGCTCTGTCATGATGCTAATCTACAAAACTGTTTTTCGGAATCTTACTAAATGCTGAAATTAATTCAGAATATGGATAATAATTATAAGATATACACCAAAGTTTAACCAGTTTGTAATTACAAAGAAATTAAACTTATTTGTATATCCATATTTTTAGTCAAATTCCATGTTCGGAATTAAAATTAATAATTGGAGTAGAAATAAAAAAGCCAACTTTTTCAAGTTGGCCTTTTTGAGTTGGATGTAAATCTTTTAAAGAGAATCCTGAACTGAAGTGGAATCAACCACAATAGTATCCGTTGTTGGAACAATGGTATCAACTGGTGATGGTTCTATTAAAGTAGTATCCGTGTCTGTTGGAATTTCACTTGTTGGTGTTGAAGTGCATGCACTTAGAAACAGGATAACGATAGCTGATAAAAATAATTTTTTCATTTTGTGTTGTATGGATTTTTAGATGTTTGTGCAAATAAATACCATAAAAAATCGAAAGCGAATACTAACACATTAAAATAAAAAACCCCGGTTGTTACGCCGGGGCTTTTTAACCGTTTTGAACTTTGACGCAGGAAGACGCTCAGTTATCGAGCTATTGTCTCATCTGAACGGTTTTTGATTTTTACTTGGCTACCAGTCCATTTTTTGTTATTGGCATTCTTCCTTACCTCAATTTCTCTCATGATGGAGAGTAATGTTTTTATCATCTTGCACAAGAGAGCTACGTGCCGCTCTACCTACGGGTTTCCATAAATGGTTTCCACCTGCCGTTCGCACGTCGGTTGCAAGATGTTGTACATGAAACAGGACTCGAACCTACGACCTTCAGATGGAATCTGACGCTCTAACCTTGCTGAGCTACACCTGGAACCAGTACTCATTCTGAATACTGGCAATGATGGGAGTGCTTGATGGGATTGGATACCCACATAACCAATTTGCAAGTTGGTGGTTGCTTTTGGGCAACTTCAGTTTTCCTGTTACAAGCACTCCTGGTGCTATAGACACCTTTTATTGTCAGTCAAATTACTTTGACCGTTTGAGCTACACACCCGCCCTTTTTAGTTTTACAATGGAGGCAATAACAATATCACTCTTGGTACCGGCGTTATTGCCCCCACTGTCGAGGATAGTCCCCCGATTTTCCAACAAGACCTTCCGAGCCATGTTAGACGAGCGATTTGCGGATTTGTCGCCCCTGTTTTTGTAATACAGTTATTTTAACGTAAAGACTTATTAAATGTTACAGCTTTTTTTACTTTTATGGCAAAAAAGTACAAATTGCAACTTTATCCCATTGTTTTTCTTCTAACAGTTTCTTGTCTTCAGTCATTTGTCCTTGAAATTTAAATTTGCCACCATCATCAAAGAACCAATCACAAAATTCTTCTTCACGTCCAGTTCCATTCGAGCCTACACATACTCCGTGAAAATGAAAGTAATCGCCTTCTACAAGAATAAATCTCATAGGACTTTCAATATCGTTGTAAATAATTAGTGTTTTTGTTGGCATTTTATACTGAAGTGTGATGTTTAATCTACAAATGTAATAATTGGAATCTTACAGTTTTAAAAAAACCGCCTTGGCTTTTGACTCAGGCAAACGCTGGACTTAAGCAGCTATTGTCTTGGCTGTACGGTTATGTTTTTCGCTGGCTATTTAATGCCACTTTTTGTTATTGGGGTTTTGCCTTCCCTCAATCAATCCTGGTTGTTACGAGGATGAGTTTTTTTTCTTAGTTTGCCAATGGAATATTATTGGCTTTGATTTCTTTTAAAGTAATTCTTCTTAGGTAAGAAACATCATCAAGTAATTTTCTCACTTTAATATTCCTTATCATTTTGGCATCCGGTTTAAATGCTTTTCCTGTTGACGTATTGTATAGATACATGTATTAATCATTATTTTTTGATTCCCTACTTTCAGATTCACATTTCATCCAGGATTTTCCACACTGAAAACATACGGAGTCTCCAGGGAGATTTGTGATATAACCTTTTTCGTGTTTACAGTTTTTTTGAAGGATTTTGATTAACTCTCTTTTTTCCTGCATTGTTAGTTCTATTTCTTCTTTTTTCTTTGCCATTTAACAAAGTTAAGAATTTTTAACTAATTCTATTTGCCTTCAAACATTTGTTTGTACCCAACGAAATGCTGCTTGTTTGAACAAATTCATTTGTACTAGAAACAATTCTGTTGAGACAGGATTTTGAGTTATTTCGGAAATGTCTCTTGTATATTTCCGAACAAGTCCATCCACACGTATGATACCTAATGGTTCATCTTCTTGTATTTCTGTGATGGCAGACTTTAACTCTTCATCAGGAATGTTGTCAAAGTATTCAGTTATTCTATTCATTGTATGTTGTTTTATCAATCTACAAAAGGGAGAATTGGTTTCTTACAGTTTTAATAATGTTGGCAGCCTTATTCTTACCTGAATATAGGTTGCAAAGGTTTATCCTTATCTGCCAACATGGTAATTAGCGATTCCAGTGGGGATTGAACCCACAGGCTTCGGGTTAGAATCCTACCGCCTAACGCCCTATGGAACCTTATTGTTTTTTAAATAGATAAATCTTGCCAAAATTTTAAATTGACTTTAGCAGTGTTGATTCTTTTTTTCACTTCTCTTCGTTTATGAATTAAATAGACTAGCTGTGCTAATCCGGCTGCAAAACCAACAACTAATCCCATTACGAACTGATTCATCCGAAGAATTCTTTTTGTTTTTTGTTATAGTACTTCATCCAAAATTCTACTGATTTTTCCATATCATTAGCCATTTCTTGATACATCATCGTTATGTCTGCATAACTACTGCAAATGGCATAAGATATTATGCTTGAAACAAATACTCCAAGATAAAAATCAAAGTTCTCCATAATCAGATATTAAATTAAACGCTTTAATATAAAAATGTTACATACAAAATTATAACAGTTTGATTAACAGCCTTTTTTGTAAAACCCGGTTTTAACTTTTAGGTGAACGCTATCATACTCTTTGGCATAATCAAATGCTTTTATTTTACCATCGAGATATTGCATCCAGGATGTAATAAGTTTTTGCAAGTCTTCATCCTTTGCTTCATCACGCCATCTTCTTAAAAGATGTGGATTTGTAGGAGGGTGCAAACTTGTCATTGCAACTGCACGCTGTTCCTGAGTTTTTGCTTCGTTCATATAAGTTTATCATTAATGATTACCAAGTTTTCTTCTTCGATGCAATATTCATCGCTGGATTTATGTATGGGGCCTTTAATTCGATACCAGATATCTTTTTTATTCTTCGATATCGTAGCATTTACTTCTGTAATAACGCCTTCTAACTCCTTATCGACATCATCGCAGTAGAATGTTACTTTATCATCTGCTTTACCTTTTGTTTTAATTGTTGCCATTGTTGTTGTTTTTACTATCTACAAAATTGGGGAGAGGAATCTTACGAGTTAGAATCATTTCCCATTTCTTTTTCAGAGGCAACTTTTTCTTTAAGGAAATCCTCAAAAGCTGAGTCTGAATTTTGATTACCAATATACTCAAGTAGGATTTGAACCTGTGATTCAGGATTCCAACCGGCTTCATCTGAAGCGTTTGCAAAGATTAAGTCTGTCATTATACGAATGGGATATATTGTGAGGGGAGAGCAGCGTCATTGATTGGACGACCATGTAATTCAGAGTCAAACTCCGAACGAACTTTTTTAAAGCCTTCAATCATTTGAGTGGCGATAAGCCGGGATTCTTTATTGCGGGCATCTGTTGCATTTTCGGGGAGATTTGCCATTTCCTCAAGAGACATAATAAACAGTTTAACAATAGACTGTTGAAGTGTACGGTGCTGCGGTCTTTGAGCCAAACTCTTGGCTATCTTTTGCAATTCGCGATGAGAACCGCCGCTGTTGACAAAATCATTCAGAGATTGAATTAATTCTGTGGCCTTTGGAGAAAGCGTTCTCTCTTCTACTTGTTTTTCGTATTCCGCTTCCTGGCGGTCAAATTCTTCTTCTGTTGTCATGTGCTATCTACAAATTAAGTTTTTGGTTTCTTACAGTTTATAATTTGGGAAGATTTTCATTGTAGATGAATTCATCACCGTACAATACATTGGTGATTTGAAGTACGTATGCACGTTTCTGTGTATCGCTAAGAGAAGATATTGGAACTTTTACATTCCATTCGCGATAAGATACATTAACTGATTTGCCGGCTTTAAAGTTTTCCAACAAAGATTGTGAAAGTGCAATGATACCTTTTTCGCACTTCTTGTTCAATTTAAGAAGAACGCGTTTAATCTCTTTCTCTTTTTCAGCCTTATACACTTGGTCGTCCACCCAATGTTCCAAATTCATAGGAATTGATGTGCCTCCTCCGAGGTCAAGTGGTGGTAATGTTGCACAATATTTTTCAGCTTCATCTACCAGTTTTTGGTCACCTTTTCCATAAGCACGGATATCAGTGGGGCCGCCTTTGCCGGCGTTATCACAATATGCAGCAAGCTTACCATTTACATAAAGTTCAGCTGTAAATTGAGTGGTTTCTTCAGACCCAGGACCGAGTTTAATTTTCTTTAATTCAAGTTTCATTTTGCTGTTGTTTTTATCAATCTACAAAATTGAATTCAGAAATCTTACAGATTAATTTAAACGGTTCTTATTGTTTTTAAAAACAGCCAACTGAATAGCTTTAATAATTGTTTCGCTTGATGGAATATATGACCAAGGTTGGTCAAGAGGTTTACTTACTGGACAATTCCAGTCAATTTTTATTACAGCCTGCCAAAGTGTAGTTACCTTTCCTGAATCATCAATAATAAGAGAATAAGCATCTTCCCATGTTTTTTGATTTGGCCTTTTAATTACTCGTTCTAATTTCCTTTTAACTTCAGGATTAATTACTCCAAGCATATTAGTTGCGAATTCTAATGCCAAAGGTATCTTCTTAACTTTCTGTTTCATATTCCAATCTACAAAATTAAGAAAAGGAATCTTACAATTCACTTCGTTCGTGTGGTTACACTTTTGTCGTTGAAGGAGTGGAGCCAGACATAAGTTGCTGTTGCCAACTGGAATTTGCATCTCTAAGGATAGCAGCACGCTCATATTCCTCTTCTTCCACCATAAAATTCAGACATTCATCAAACCATCTGGCAATGGTAATACGATTTGTGGTGTTTAACAATTCGGCTTTTGTCAAAATCTTAAAACGTTTTTCAGCAGTTCTTCTATCAAGACCTCTGGATTTCCTGTTTAGTTTTCTACGCATGGGAAATAGATTAAGTTCCTTCATAAATAGATATACAGAAAAGTTAAACCAATTTGTAATTACAAATTCATTAAACTTAATTGTATACCAATACGTTAGTGTTTATTCCGAGTAATGTCCAGATTGTCCAGATTCGGATTCGGAATTGAAATTTAGAATTGGGTAGAAAAGCAAAAGCCACCCGGTGGGTGGCTCTTACTAAAACACATGAAACAACAGCTTCTTTATGAATTCACGTCTTTAAAGACGGTTTCTTTATGATAATCTTCCTCGCCTTCTTTCCAGGCAAGTGTGCGGATTTTATTATCCGAACATTCAATAGTGGCAACTCTTTCTCCGTTTACCAGAACATCAATTCCCGGATACAATGGGTCTGTCCTTTTGACTGCAGTAAAAATAAGTTGTTGTGGAGCTGCCGTTTTATTGATAAATGTTAATGGCTCAAGGTCATCGTTGGTCTGTTCTGTAATGTGTGGCTCGCTGGAAAGATTATTACCGCAAACAAGACAAGTGTTGTCATCCACAGGAACGACTGTTTCACATAGCCTGCAATTGCGCCAGTCGGTGATATTGTTTTTATTTGCGTATGCATATACAGCTGATTGTCCAACATTTTGATACAGACGCTCGCAATTTTTCTGGTGGAGAGATTTTGTCTTTGACATGATTATGTTTTTTATTATCTACAAATTAAGAAACAGGAATCTTACACTTATACAGCGGCAGGATTTCCGTTTGGATTATTAATTTTTAAAAATGGGGTAACAGATTTGGTTTCGTAGATGAAAAATTCATCAGGAACATTTTCAGAAGAAAGGTCTTCTTTTAAGCGTTCGACTTCAGCTTGTAATTCCTGTTTAACTTCGGCATTGGTTTCTCCTTTTACTTCAAGGTTTGAACACCAGAAATTATTTGCACCAACGATTATGAAATTTCTCATATTGATTATGTTTTTTATTATTCACTCAATTTTTTACCTTCAATAGATAATCCGCCATTTGCTCCAAAGATTACTTTGCGGTTCATGATAAAGTCAGTAGCGGATTCTACCCATTCTCCGGAATCATTACATTCAGGATGATTCTCCATGAATTGACGCATCTTGGATACATCACCGGATTGAAGTATTTCGCCCATTTCCTGAATCATTTCAGGAGTTACTCCTTCGTTTAATTCTTCAAGTTGGTCAGACTCCAGATGAGATTCCAGCATAGAATGATTACCATCAAAGATTTCGGCAAAGGCTTCGTCTGCGGAATCAAAAAGTAGAGGCCCATAGTCGGCTTCGCCTTCTTCACCTTCCATCATACATTGATTTCCATCGCACACAGTATCGTATGCTACGACGAATTTACCTTCGAGTTCTTCTTGTGTGTGTTGTTTCATAGTCTATCTACAATTTTTAATTAAGGAATCTTACTGTTCAATCTTTGAACATATAATTGATAGAAAACACTATGATTAATCCGACTGGATATGCAATGATAAATACTTTTACATACTCCATCAAAGAAATTGATGCTGTGGGATATAATATCCCGGTTATTGTAACAGCAGATAAACTAATAATCAAACCAATTACATAACCAATGTTGAATACTTTAAACAGTCTTTTTGTTTCCATAATCTATCTACAAAAGGGAGAGTTAATTTCTTACACTTAGCCTTCATAGGCTTCCGGAACATCAGTTG
>MWBK01000192.1 GCA_002069025.1 Bacteroidetes bacterium ADurb.Bin302
ATTTATAATCTAAAATCACAATTTCTAAATATGGCTGCTTCGAGGATGGCAATCCATTATGGTTTTTCTTAAATAATCCATGGTAATATGCGTGTAAATTTCTGTTGTTAAAATGCTTTCATGCCCAAGCATTTCCTGTATTACACGCAAGTTTGCACCGCCTTCTAAAAGGTGTGTAGCGAACGAATGTCGCAATGTGTGTGGGCTAATAACTGTTTTAATTCCTGCTTCACCGGCATATCTCTTAAGCCACATAAAAACCATTTGACGAGTAAGTTTAGCCCCTCGTCTATTTAAGAACACATAATCGCCATTTCCTTTAGTTATGGTCAAAGCATTCCTATCAGGTAAATAATTACGAATTTCTTTTAAGGCTGTTTTTGATATCGGAACTAAACGTTGTTTGCTTCCCTTACCCTCTACTTTTAAATATTCCTCATCCCAATAGATAGACGAAAGTTTTAAGTTAACTAATTCTGATACACGCAAGCCACAACTATAAAGAGTCTCTATTATTGCTTTATTACGTTGCCCTTCCTGTTTAGATAAATCTATAACACTTTCTATTCTATCGATTTCTTCTATAGACAATACTATGGGTAATTTTTTAGCTAATTTGGGTAATTCCAACAAATCTGCAGGATTTTCTTTTATGAGATCTTCCATAATCAAGAACTTATAAAAGGATTTAATACCTGACACAATGCGAGCTTGTGACCTATATGCAATACCCAAATCGGTTAAGGTCATTAAAAAACGGCTTAAGTCATCGGTTGATGCTGTAAGATAAGTAAGATTTTTTGCGTCCAGATAATCCAAAAGTTTGTCCACATCGTGCATATAGGCATCCATCGTATTTGGAGAGAATGCTCGTTCTAACAACAGATATCGCCGGTATTGCTCCGATATGGCACTCATTTTACAATAGCTTTGACTGATTTATAGCCGGGTTGGCATACATCTCATACATTTTTCTGCGCAAGAACATTTCATCTCGGTTAGGTAAATCAATCTTTAAAAGCTGATTTTCGATATAACGCACGAATGTAGCAACTTGAGAAGCTGAGTAATGACCTGAAAAATCGGTCCCACCGCTTAGCAGGTCCGCGGCTATATAATTATTTTCAAACAAAAGATAATTACGATGAATACATGTGTCAAGAACCTTAGAGAGCGCTTCGGCTTGTTCGTTTCTTGGCAATTCATTCCAAGTTTCATTAATATTTAATGGCTCACTTATAACAAGTGAAACTCGTCCTTTTCGCCCCATAAGACCTGTCTGCATACTTTTAATATCATCTCCGGGAGACTTCTTATAATTTGCATCATCTCGTTTCTGTTGAAATTCCTTTGCTTTCAAGAAATCACAAGGATCATATTCATAATTAATAGAAACAGGAGTTATATTCAATTCGCGCATATTTTCTACAAACGACCTACGGCCACTCATATTAAGCATCTTTATTACAGATAATTGAGTTATATCATTTGAATCTTTTGCTCTGCCCTCGCGTTGAGCCAACCATACAGACTCTTTTTGCTCTGACAAAACGATTCGTATGTACTCAGACAATTTCTTTGATATCAGCAATTGTTCTTTTATAGAACCATTCCTACGGACAACAAAACTTTTATTAATGCGCACTGCATGTTCTATCCATGGATAAACCAAAAGGTTATTACCGATTGCTATCTGTGTGGTTTTAAACCCTTTATAAAATAAATGCACATTTAAAAATCCGGAATCAAGTACTATATCACGATGATTTGAGATAAATAAGTGTCCTTTGCTCCTATCTATATATTCAGTTCCATACAATTTTACATCGGTACATGTTTTATGCTCTATAGCAGTCATCAAGACACTTATCACTTCTCTTTGAAAATCGTCTATAGAATTAATCGGAGCTAAAGTACGTAAGAAATACTCGGCATTATCTCCACCTAGAATCGTTGCTAAAATTTTAGATATCTGCGTTTGAGCTAATATTTCGGCAAGCGCAGGATTTACTTCCTCATCGTAATATCTACGAATATCATCATATTGAGACGGTACTCTCATAATTATTATAAATTTTTGTTTACCCCAAAGGTAGTACATTTTAGTTAAAACGAGTACATTTGCACAAAAAGAAATAATGGGAGTAGAAATAGAACGAAAATTCTTGGTAAACAAGAAAAAATGGAATAAGCCCGATAATGGATGCCTATACACACAAGCTTATTTAGCAAAAGAAGGCTGCACATTAAGAGTTCGCATTGCCGAAACTAAGGCCTTTATTACAATAAAAGGTCCAACGGTTGGATGTTCCAGGAAAGAATTTGAATATGAAATTCCTATAGCTGATGCTCAAGATATGATGAAATTAGCCTTGTATCAGCCAATTGTAAAGATAAGATATAAGCAAGAAATTGGGGGCAAAATATGGGAGATTGACGAATTTCTAGACAGTAACGAAGGATTGATAGTCGCCGAAATAGAACTTAATAGTGAGCAGGAATCTTTTATTATGCCCGAATGGGTTGATCAAGAGGTAACAAGCGATAAACGCTATACAAACGCGTCACTTTCTAAACATCCATATAAAGCATGGTAAAAAAATGGGACTCGACAACAATCGAATCCCATTTTGGTTTAAATATTATAGATAGTTACTCACACGCAGAAGAATTAACTTTTCTGGCTGTAACAGTTGTTTTGGTTTTAATTCCGAAAACAGTTATCTCATTTGTACCGGCTTTACAAGTACTGTTTTTGTCAGCTACAGTCATTTTTGCAAAATTTGTAGATGTATTTGCTGCATTATCTCCAATTTTAATTGTTGTTGTAAATTCATAACAATAAGGATTTGGATCATTTTCATTTTCACAACTTGAAAATGTCATTACAAAAGCAAGAATCACGCTTGCATAAACAAAAAACTTTTTCATAAATTAACAATTTAATATACTTAATGCCAACTATTTAGGGCGCAGCACACTACCCATTGATTTTTTTGAGCACAAAAGTATAGCTTTATTTTTACACAGCAAAATTGTAACTAGCAAAAATGTCAAAGAGGTATTTCGAACATTTTATAAGCATTATTAATAAAATTGCGACGAGAATTTAGGGCAAATCAAACTTTTATAATAACAAATCAGCCGTCTATCAATAAAGACAGACGGCTGATTTGATAAACTAACGATTATTCATAAATAGATTGGCACTCTGATTCTGTTTTAGTTGTAGAGTGGTAAGAAACACTGAATCCGGCAATTTCCAATTCTGATTTAAACTCACCAAATTGTTTCGCTGTTAACCAGATATTATCTGTTAATGAAACACCCATATAAGAATATGTATAATTCCAGCATTTGTATATAGTATCATCTACTAATGGTTCATTAGAACTACATGCAGAAAATAACATTGTCACAATAACTGCAATAGGTAAAATAATCTTTTTCATAATAATAAATGTGTTAAGTTAATAAATTAATTGAATAGTGTTTTTAATATCTTATAGTACAAAAACATTCGCAAATATATATATATTAATATTACTAACAAAATTTAAACTAAAAAAGATAAGATTTTCAAAGAATGTATTAATAATATTCACATATCTACATTATGATTAAACCATCCAACAAATTATAGTATATGTCAACTGCTTTGAAAATTTCTGATAATTCTATGTATTCATCTGCAGTATGAGAACGCGCAGAATCACCCGGTCCTATTTTAACTGATGCAAATGGCATTAAGGCTTGGTCAGACATTGTAGAAGACCCAAACACAGAACCACCGGTAGCTAAATATCGCTTAACAAAAAAATTTGAAAGAGGAACTCCCGAAGGACGTAAACGCATTGAACGTGGGGTAACATCACAAGAAACACTTTTTCTGACAATAGATAATACATCTTCGTGCGAATAGCAATCAGTAAGACGCACATCAACCGTAAAACTGCAAGTATCAGGCACAACATTATGCTGAGTGCCGGCATTAATAACAGTTACAGACATCTTAACCTTGCCTAAAGTTTCAGAAACCTTAGGAAATTCATAAGTACGGAACCATGCTATATCCTTAATTGCCTTGTAAATAGCATTATCGCCCTCATCTCGAGCAGCATGCCCCGATATACCATGCGCCACACAATCAAGAACCATCAAACCTTTTTCAGCAATAGCCATACGCATACCGGTAGGTTCACCAACAACAGCGAAATCAATTTTAGGCAATTCATTCAGCAAACACTCAATGCCGTCTTTTCCGGAAACTTCTTCTTGCGCAGATAAAGCCAAAATTAGATTATAAGACTGCTTTGTTTGCTTTAATCTCAAAAAGGTTTCAATTAATGCTACGACTGATGCATTTGCATCATTTGAACCTAGTCCATATATACGCCCATCAACTTCTGTAGCTTTGTTAGGCTCATAAGTCCATGAGGCATTAGGCTTCACAGTGTCAATATGAGAATTAAGCATGATAGTATGTTTTGCAGCATCATAAGGATATGCCATACACCATAGATTATCCTTGAAACGATTCGGCTCGCAATCCTTGTTTTTTAATTCGTTATATAAAAAATCGGCTTTGGCTGATTCATTCATACTAGTAGAAGGTATTTCTATCAAACGTTTTAGTAATGCTGCAATATCTATCATAATTGTACTTTCTTTATTGTTATGCAAGTACGGAGGTTCCGGATTCTTTACCCAACTCTGATGCTTTTGTTATCACAACTTTCGATACACCGCCATTTAACGC
>MWBK01000193.1 GCA_002069025.1 Bacteroidetes bacterium ADurb.Bin302
TATGCTGGGGTTAAAGATTTAGAATTCCGCCTTGCAAGTGATAACAATGCTGGTGGCACATCACCGAGTGGTAAAATTGCTGGGATGGCAATGAATAGTTTAACTACTGCTGCTGCTAGTACTGCTTTAAAGAGCACTGGTGGGTTTATACCGATGGTTAAACAATCATTTGGCGCTAAAACCGCATCATTAATGTCAGGGGCAGGTAAATTCCTTGTAAAAACAGCACTTCCAGTTGTAGCGGCATATAGTATTGTTAAAAGTTTAACTAAAACAAAAGACCATACCGGAAAAGCAAAAGCGGCTAAAGCATCTTGGGACGCATATCGTACGTCTATGTTAGATGGTAGAAAGGATGACCAGTTAAAATATTACATGTCCAATAGTGATTATTTAAGCAATTATCATTTTTCTGGTATTAAATATTGGAACACTACGAGTAGAAGTGGCCTGTTTCGTAGGAAAACGGTCACTGGTCATATGGATGCAAGTAGGTTTAAGAATGATATGTTCTCATATCAGCAATTATTAACAAATGCTGGAAAACAACATTATAACAACATGTTTGCAATTGAAAAAATAAGTAATACAAATACTTTAAAAGCGGCAAGCATGCGTGCAGATTATGATGCAAAAAAGGTTCGCTTAACAAAGGACATCTATAATAGAGAACTGGCCAAACTTAGAACCGATTTATCATTTGAAGATTATCAGAAGCAAGTAGAAACGGTTGCATCTGCCAGAGATGCATATTTACAGGCTGAATATGAAAGAATGCAGACCGAACTCGAATTAACAAATCTTAAAAAAGAACAAACTTACAAAGCAATGGAATATCAGACATTTGTTAAGAGTAATGGGCAGAACCAGATTGATGCAATGAGAACCGCAATCGAAATAGAAAAGCGACGGATGGCAGAATATGATGCATATAGCACTGAATGGTATGATGCTAAGATGGATGTAATGCGGTCAGAACTAGAACTTGCGACTACACTAATGAATAGTGCAAGAGACATGAAGGCATCGATTACAGCCATGTTTAAAAACATGATAACTCTTAGTGGTACTACGAACCGCTCAAGTATTCCTTCTATACTTACAAATACATCAAAACTAAAAGAATTAGAATTACTTAAATATAGAATAAACACTGATACGGCGACTGATGCAGATTATTTAAGAGCTGGTGCTACTTATAAATATGATACGGTTAAAAAACAAACAACCTCTGCATTTGGCTTCATATTTAACAGGTATAAAACTATACGAGTATTAGATTATAATAAAGAAGAACTCCTTGCTAATATTCAAGACCAGATGGAATATTTACAAAAGGCAATGGAACTTGATATTCAAGGTATCAATACATATGATTCTATTATAAAAAATATATATGCAAATACCGACATGGCATTTTTAGATAGGTATAAAGAACTATCAAACATGTTTATGATGTATGATTTATTAAAAAATGACCCAAACTTTGATAAATATGAGAAAAAACTAACAAAGAAAGAATTGGATAACGCCGTTCTCCAATACTATGCAGACCTTTCGGCTGGTATATCAGACATGTTAAAGGCTGGATTTATCTTGGAAACCGATTCATTAGTTACCAATTTTGTTAATAGTGTTGATGATGGTTTGAATCTGATTGCAACCGAAATGTACACTGCAATGCGTGATATAACAAAACGTGGTACAATGAAGTCTAATATACTTAGTACTATCCGTGATATGGAAGATTTTGATATATATAATCAGGTTATTAACTCTGACGCAATGTCAGCATTAAAGAATGCAATGGGGAACGATATTGACTTCTCAGACACATCTGACCCATACCAAGCGTACTTCAACTGGAATAAAGCACTTATAGAAAATAGAATTGCAAATGCAGAATATCAAAATGAAGAATGGTATGCTGCACAGAATGATTTATTTACTCTTATGATTGAAAATGCTGAAAAACTAAAAGAACGTGCAGAAGAAATGAATCGTTCATTAGAAGATATGTTAGGTAAAATTGAAGAAACTATGCGTATGCGTATTGCAGAAGAACGTGAAACTGCAAAAGGGGATGTGTACTTCGTAGATGTAGGTTCTACTAGAGATAGCCAGAAAATGCTGGATAGGATGTTATCTGCTGTTAAAACAAATGACCCTGAAGCTATGGCTTTGATTGAAGAATTTAGAAAGAAAATGGTAGGTATCCGATGAAACAAATAGTGAATTACTTTCCTAAAACCGATACTGACAACTCTGTAACAATAACGACTACGACCGCTGATACAACTTTTAAAACAGATAATCTAAAATCAATAAAGCCATCAAAGGTATGGAAAAGTACTGATATTACAGAAACTATTGTAAAATATGACTTTGGTGTAGATGTAACATATAATGCCATGTTTTTAAATAGATTTAACTTTGCTAAATTCTATGTAGAAACAAGTACTGATGATTCAACATGGACATTGGTAGAAGAGGTATCTAATTTAACTACTGATGAAATATCAGATGAAAACTATATGCATCGGTTTGTCGATATAACTGGTACATATAGGTATATTCGTGTTAGAATCCCGGCACAGACACCATTATTTGAACCAACATATTTTAAAATTGGTAATATGCTTGTTGGTGATGCTATTACTATATGGAATCCTCGTTCTGGATTTTCTGTAACACAGATACCAAAACTAGCGATGCTTGAATTTAAATCTGGACATATTAGTGTAGAAAAAATTGGTAAAACCAGACGGTCATTTTCTGGCTCGTTTGATAAACTAAAAAAAGAAGAATTCGATAAAATTATCAAGACATACCACCCATTTGTAATATATCAGGAGTTTGACAATGATAAAACTTCGTGTTATCTTGTAAGAGTAACCAAAGAATTTGTAAAAGATTATTACCAAGCGAATACACTAAATATGTCATTTTCGTTTGAAGAAATCGTTTAATAGGTGATTAAATATGCTTAGAATTGCGGCAACTATTGGGCTAAAGACATATTATTTTGCAAGCGAAGATGTTGATTATGATAATACTTTTTGGGAAGCAAGGATTAGCAACCAATTTGAAATAGAACGATTTTTTGATATATCTGAGAGTACTGGTAATAGAATCCGTTCTATGCAAATTACACTAGATAATCGTGATAATTTTTTCAAAGATATTGAAGCTAACGCCTCTTTATTAAATTCTAAATTTGTATTATATTTTAATGATGGCGATGACAAGGTTAAAACATTTACTGGAAAAGTGAATAAAATAGATTCATTTGGTGATGATGTTTCTTTAACTTTGATGGAGCGTGGCTACGAATACTTAAAAAACAATTTTCCAGACGCTCAAATCGCATATGATTACTATTCTGAAAGTGGCATAAATGATAGTTGGAATGCAATCCCTATTCCTTTCGGTAGTGTAAATAAAATACCATTGGCATGGGTTAATTTATTTAGGTCAGAATTTATAATAGGTTCTGGGCCAATATTTAATGTAAATAAACTGTACTTTGATAAAGTCGTTGTTTATGACAGAATAGAAGAAAAGAATGGATATCAACCAACTCCAGAATCACAAGAAATTAAATTTAGAATATTTAAAGGTACTGGTTCTATCGGAAGTCCAGAAGTTGTTGATGGCGTAACATCGGAATATCCTGGATTTGCATATGTTCAACTTTATAAAATTGTTGATGGTGTAGAAGAACCAGCAGACCCATTAACTCCAGATGGTGACGTAAGCCAAATATATGCAGATATCGAAGGTATTGTAAATGATACTGGTACTGCACCTGAAAGAAATCCTATTAAAATCCTATACATGCTGTTTACTAAGCCTTACACAGGCTATGAAGGGTATGGATTAGAAATAGACCCAGATGATTTAGACTTTGATGATGCTATTTTAGAAGCAAATATACAAGGGTTTAAAATAGATGGTGCGATTGATAGGATTGCTGAGTTTGGTGAATGGGTAGATGAATTATTGCGATGTGCTCGTGCCTCATTAACAGAAGAAGATGGAAAAATAAAGGTATATGTAGATAGTGCAAAAACATACTCTGGTGTTCACTTTGATGCAAGCGGTGTTAATGGCTATGAATGTGACATTAGTCCGTGGACAGAACCAGAGGTAGACGCACAGATAAATAGATTAAGGCTATCATACTCATGGAATTTTGAACGTAATGATTTTAATAAAAAGCCTGGTGTACATGAAGAATCTCCTCTACGTGACCCATATTTAAAAGATGAAGCACATGCAGTAAGAATCGGTAAATGGAATACTGATACTATTGAATTTAAACTAATTAAAGATGATACTACTGCACATAAACTAGCACAATACTATTTAAAATCAAAAGTTAAACAATTAAAAACCACTAGTTTAGTTACAGAAGTAAACATTCCTAATATAGATGCTGGTGATTTAGTTAAAGTTTCATATGAAAAATTTGGTTGGGTAGAAAAAGAATTTGTAGTTACAAAAATAAAACGTAATGAAGATTCAACGGAATTGGATATTAAAGAGTACTCAATTGATGTATATACGTTTGTTAGTCCAGGCGAAGAGCCAGAAGTACCTGGTAATCCACATTCTCCGTATAATATTCCTACTAAACCTATAATGAACTATCTTGAAGTTGTCAATACTATACTTCAAGATGGTAGTAATCAAACTTTAATTAAAGTAGAGTTTACACATACATCTGAAAATGCACATATGGTTGCGCTGTATTTTAAAGAAGCATCAGAACCAGAAAGTGCATTTTGGCAACTAGACGCAACTGTTAATAAAAATGTGATTACAACCATATGGAAAGGTAGAGTAACTGGTGAGTACAATTTTAGATTAGCTACAATTACTAGCATGGGGGTTATATCCCCAATTACAATAGAAGATGGGGATCGCCACTATTACGGACAACCTACAGCAGAAGTTCCCGTTTCTGTACATGTAGATA
>MWBK01000194.1 GCA_002069025.1 Bacteroidetes bacterium ADurb.Bin302
TGATGCGGTGATTATGGCGGGTGGCAAAGGTGAGCGACTACGACCTTTGACATTAACCACTCCTAAACCGTTATTGAAGGTAGGAGATAAATGCATTATTGACTATAACGTAGATGCACTGATAAGTTATGGATTGGAAAATATCAATGTTACGGTTAATTATTTAGGTGAACAATTAGAAGAGCATTATAAGGAAAGAAGGCAACATGTTCAGGTAAAATGCGTTCGGGAACCAAAATTCCTGGGTACTATGGGTTCCGTGAAATTTGTGGATTCATTTGTTAACGACACCGTTTTGGTGATGAATTCCGACCTGTTCACCAATATTGATTACGAAGATTTTTATCTGCATTTCCTGGAAAACGATGCCGATATGTCAGTCGCCGCGGTTCCATATTCCGTGAATGTACCCTACGGTATTTTTGAATTGACAGGAAGAGATATTCAGGGTGTTAAGGAGAAACCTACTTATAATTACTATGCGAATGCCGGGATATATTTAATTAAGAAAAAATTATTGGATCTTGTTCCTGATAATGTTTTTTATAATGCAACTGACTTTATGGAAATGCTTATCGCAAAAAATCATAAAGTTATCAGATATCCTTTAACCGGTTATTGGATTGACATTGGTAAACCGGAAGATTATCAGAAAGCACAGGAATTGGTAAAACATTTATAAGAATAAGATGAAAAATTTATTGATTACAATTTGTGCCCGTGGTGGATCAAAAGGTATCCCTGGTAAAAATATAAAACCATTAAACGGAAAGCCATTAATTGGTTATTCGATTGATTTAGCGAAACAAGTTCAATTAAAGTATAGCAATGTATCCATAGCTCTTTCTACAGATTCAGAAGATATTATCAATGTAGCTAAATCATACGGACTTTATACTGATTATAAGCGTCCGGACTACCTGTCAAGTGATACAGTTGGAAAAATAGATGCGATTAAAGATATTTTAGTTTACACAGAAAATAAGGAGCATATCAGATTTGAATATTTACTTGACCTGGATGCTACATCCCCTTTAAGAAACCTGGATGACATTGAAAGTGCTTTTGCCGTTTTAGAATCAGATTCCAACGCCGTAAATCTGTTTTCAGTAAGTGATGCCAGTAGAAGCCCCTATTTTAACATGGTTGAGAAAAAAGAAAATGGTTATTTTGCTCAGGTTAAGAAAATTCAAGGTGATGTGTTTACACGGCAATCCGCACCAAAAGTATACGATATGAATGCGTCATTCTATATTTATAGAAGAATTTTTTTTGACTTGGGTTATAAAGGGGCAATCACAGATCGATCCCTGATCTATAAAGTGCCTCATATTTGCTTTGATTTGGACCATCCAATCGATTTTGAGATAATTTCATTCCTGATGGAAAACAATAAGCTCGATTTTTCTTTATGAGGGTATTAATTATTGGATTGGGATCAATAGCCCGAAAACATATTGACGCACTTAAAATCATCGATAAATCTCTGATTATATATGCGCTACGATCTAATCAAAATGCAGAAATAATAAATGGAGTTATTAATGTTTATTCGTTTGATGATGTTTATAAACTAAATCTTGATTTTGTTATTCTATCTAATCCTACAGGCCTTCATTTTCAATCTCTTAATCGGTTAAAGGAATTAAAGCTTCCTCTGTTTATTGAGAAACCATTGTTTGATAAAACAGGCAAAGCAGAAGATCTGCTTGTAAAAAATATTATAACTAGCAATACACCAACATACGTCGCTTGCAATTTACGTTTTCTCGATTCCATCGTAAAAATGAAGGAGATCATTCAAACCGAAAGAATAAACGAAGTAAATGTGTATTGTGGTTCATATTTGCCAGACTGGCGACCCAGTGTAGATTTTAAAACAGTCTATAGCGCCAATAAAGATATGGGAGGTGGTGTACATCTCGATTTGATTCATGAACTTGATTATATTTACTGGATATTTGGAGAACCTGAACAGACAAAAGCAACATTTAGAAACAAATCCTCGTTGAATATTACAGCGTATGATTACGCAAATTACCTTTGGGTTTACGATGCATTTGCTGTAAATGTTGTGCTTAATTATTTCAGGAAAGATGCCAAACGAAGTTTAGAAGTTATCTGTGAATCCGGTACATATTATGTTGATTTGTTACAAAATAAAATATCATTTAATCAAAAGATTTTTTTTGAGTCATCGCAACGAATCGCAGATACTTATCCAAAACAAATGGATTTTTTTATTCATCAAGTTTTACAAAATAAGGATAATTTTAATTCGATAGATCAAGCAAATAAAATATTAAAACTATGTCTGGCAGATTAAAAGACAAGATTATCATATTAACAGGCGCATCCGGCTTAATCGGCAAAGCAACACAGAAACATTTACTTTCAAACGGTGCGAAAGTTATATCGGTTGATAAGAATTTAAGTCATAACCCTGAGAATTTGACTTATAATTATGACATTACCAACGAAAAGGAAATTGATTTATTACTTACGGAAGTAGTTAATAGTCAAGGAAGAATTGACGGACTTGTTAATCTTGCCTATCCACGTACAAAAGACTGGGGTTTGAAATTTGAAGATATTCCATTAGAATCGTGGAGAGCAAATGTGGATATGCAGTTGAATAGTGTTTTTTATATCTGCCAGCAAGTATTAGAGATAATGAGGAAACAGCAAAAAGGCTCCATTGTAAATATTGCTTCAATTTATGGTGTTGTGGGAAACGATTTCACCCTATATGAAGAGTATGGAGGTACATCTCCCGCTGCATACTCTGCCATAAAAGGAGGAATTATCAATTTCAGCAGATATCTTGCATCCTATTACGGAAAATATAATATTCGGGTAAATTGTGTTTCACCCGGTGGTATTTTAGATGAGAAAAACCAACATCCTTCATTTATCAAAAGGTACAGTGATAAATCCCCATTAAAAAGATTGGGCAATCCCGAAGAAATTGCACCGGCAATTACTTTTTTACTATCCGATGAAGCATCATACATTACCGGTCATAATTTGATGGTGGATGGAGGATGGACAATCATATAAGATTAATATTAATTTTTAATAATATATAATTATGAAATACTGTACAAAATGCGTAATGCCTGATACAAGACCAGGGATTACATTTAATTCGGAAGGAGTATGTTCCGCATGCCAAGCATATGAAAACCGTAAAAATGTTGATTACAACAAGCGCTTTGAAGAATTAAAAGGGTTATGCAATAAATATCGTGGCATAAATGGACCGAACGGCTATGATTGCATGATAGCAGTAAGTGGCGGTAAGGATAGCCATTATCAAGTTCATATCATGAAGGAAATGATGGGAATGAATCCGCTTTTAGTAACTGTAGAAGATAATTTTCCCATGACTAAGGCGGGGATACATAATTTAAAGAATATTTCTGAGGAATTTGGCTGTGATATAATCAGCATGAAACCAAATATCAGTGCACAAAAAAAGATAATGAAACATACTTTCGAAAAATACGGTAAGCCCACCTATTTCATCGATAGATACATTTATACTTATCCTTTGCATATGTCAATTAAATTTAATACCCCCCTATTGGTATATGGTGAAAACGTCGGTTATGAATATGGCGGATCTAATGCAGTTGAAACCTATTCTGCTAAAGAGCAAATTTACAACGGCGTCGGCTCCGGAATCCCGATGGAAGAATTACTTGTTGAAGGAATAACTATGAAAGAACTTAACTTTTTTGAACCACCTTCGCAAGAAGAAATTGAAAAATTAGATCCAATTTATTTGAGCTATTTTGTTGAATGGAACAGTTATAAAAATTATCTTTTTGCGAAAAGCAGAGGATTTCATGATCTTACTCATGAATGGACACGAACTCACCATATTGAACAATTTGACCAAATTGATAGCCGGGCCTATTTAGTACACTCATGGTTGAAATATCCAAAATTTGGCCATGCTTCGGCAACAGATTATGCGGCACGTTTTGTTCGTTATGGATTAATGACTCGTGAAGAAGCATTTGAATTGGTAAAGAAACATGATCATGACTTAGACCCACTTTGTGTAAGAGATTTCTGTGAATTTTTGGGATATAGCGAAAGTGAATTTTGGAATGTAGTGAATAGTTTATACAATCCTAATTTATTTATAAAAAATAATTTAGGAAAATGGCAATTAATACGTTAACATAGCGCTTCAAACCATTACTAAAATCACAAAAATTTGAGTACATAACCAAGATATGT
>MWBK01000195.1 GCA_002069025.1 Bacteroidetes bacterium ADurb.Bin302
AATGAATGAGCTTCATCAATCATTACTGAAGCATTGTATTTTTTTGCCAATTTCATCATTTCAGGTAATTCACAAACATCACCTTCCATACTAAATACGCCATCAGAAACTATCAATTTAATTTTATCAGAATCACAATTCTTAAGGAATTTTTCAAGAGATTCCATATCATTGTGTTTATACTTAAATTGCTTAGCCAAACTTAAACGTGATCCTTCAATAATTGAAGCATGATTAAGTTTATCCAGCAATAAATAGTCTTCACGACCACATAAGCAAGGTATAACACCTGAATTAACCGTAAAACCTGTTGCATAAACCATGGCCTCGTCTTTGCCAACTAACTTAGCTAAACGTTCCTCTAGTTCCACATGGATATCTAATGTTCCATTTAAGAAACGAGAACCCGCACATCCTGTACCATACTTTTCAATAGCTTTAATTGAGCCTTCTTTAATACGAGGGTGATTGGTTAATCCCAAATAGCTGTTTGAGCCAAACATTAAAACCGGTTTTCCGTCAATCCTAACTACTGTATCCTGATCAGATGAAATTGCACGGAAATATGGATAAACTCCTAACGCCATAGCCTTTTGAGGGGCATCATACAATGATAAACGCTGACTTAATATACTCATGTTTTTTTTATTTTTCTAGACTACAATTTTGAGTTGCAAATTTACTTCTTTTTTCTGAAAGAAATAGTTAAATAGCTAATTAATTGACAACAGCCCGTCGGGAAGGCACATATAAATACATTTCTTCTTTTTATCAATCGATTCTATAAAATCCTCTGTTACAGGAATCATATAATCATCTGTAGCACTTTTAATTTCAAATAAAACATTTGCTGTTTTATCATCAACCGATACTATTTTACCTAAATTTTGACCATCGGCTACAACCGAATATCCTATAAAGAATGAATACGATGCTTGTTCTATTTCTTCTTGTAATTCTTTAGGAAGATACACTAAACTACCTAACATTATCGAGGCATCAGACTCAGAATCAACGCCTTCTATTTTTACAATATCAACCGTATCACTTTTTGCTCTTCGTTTTTCTATATAAAAGGGTACCAACAATCCGTCAATTTCGCAAATAAAATAATTACTATCTGCCAAAACATCGACGTTAATTAATAAACATATTTCTCCTTTAACTCCGTGAGTTTTTAGAAGTTTGCCTGCAACAAATAAATCTTCTTTTTTTATCATTTTAATATTGTAAAATTCAGACTTGATGAATTAGCTCTTAAATCAGGAGAATATAAGCACTGTACAGAAGCATAGCCGGCTTGATATTTACCCGGTAATGATGCCCATAAATCGTATTCAAGTATGTATGCACCTTTTCGTAAATTAGTAAAAAACATTTCCACAGATGCATCCTTTACCACTTTATAGTACGATAATCCCCTATCCCATACATACTCAGACATTTGTTTTTGAGGCTCGGTTCCTGCTGCTCTCAAATCTTTTAGATGTACAAATTCTATGTCGCGATCTGTTTTTAATGTAATTCTTACACATATCCTATCGCCTACTTTCACATTCGAACTATCTATTGGTGTCAATATTCCATTTTTTTCAACAAACAATTTTCTATCAACATATAAAACCGAATTATTATTCGATTTAATTTTGTCAATATCTTCTGTATATTGCCAGAAGGCACTTCCGTATGCGTATGATTTAGTATCTTTATTAATTGTAATTAGGGCATCATCTTTTGTGATATACTTGCCTTGTATAGTATGAGAAAAATATCCTGTTCCCAATTCTTGTTGTGGTTCAATTTTTTGTTTACCAATAGTAACTTGCAAAGACGATTCATTTGACAGGTCTTTGCTTCCTGAATTAATTAATGCATCTATGGCATTTGTAGTTGCTATGGTCTGATCCCAAATATGCGTTTTTTTGTTATTCAAAAGCCAGACTTTCATATCTTCCAACTCCGATTTTTTAGCTGAAAACTTTGCAAATGTTTTTAGTATGAATGCATGAGTTTCTATAGACTTATTCTTTGTCCAGTACATTCCCAAACCTTTTTTCTTAACGGCATATTCACGCAAAGATGCAAGTACTTTTTGAGTTTCTTTCAAATTACCCTTATCATAAAATATCCATGCACATAAAGCTTTTTCGTATATACCGTATGATGCCCAGTCCTTTATAGCCTGATTATAATAGAAATCAAATACCTTACTCGTATCAGACCCACAAATATACATGGTTCGTAAGCCGGTTAAGTCAACTTTAGATTTCTCATTAAAATCCTTCTTAAGTTGCAATTTAAGCCATAGTTTCGCACTAATCAAAGCCCTATCATTTGGATTAATTTTATTTAATTGTTCTGCAACAAATTGTGTAGAAAAGACTGATTCGCTGCCACCATTAAACCATGTAAATGCTCCTGAGGGCAATTGTAAGGCAATTAATTTATTATATATATCATCAACTCTATATTGCCAATTATTATTGTCCAATAATTCTGTCAAAGAATTAAGTTGAGTCGATTCATTTTCGGCATCTGCAAGCCATGGAGTTTCGTTAATCAAAATATTCTTCAAACTTTCATTTTTATTTAATGCAGATGAAACACTTTCTCCTTTAGACTTTTTCTGCATCAAATATTCTCTCAAACGAGGCAGGCTATCGAGCAAGATTTTAGCCTTAACATCACAATAATATGCAGCAGCTAAATCAATAGAATTTGGATACTTAGGCTCTGCTAAATAAGGAATGGCTTGTAAGGCATACCATGCTGCATTAGGCGAAAATTCTACAGTTAAACTTTTGTTATTAATGGTCTTAGACCTGTTTTTTGCCAAACTTTCAAATACAAATGTTTGATTACCCGGATTATAGGCGTCCATCATCATAGATTCTGTAACTAATAGCTGTTTCGGCAGTACGGGCAAATAATGTTTCTCCCCATCAGAATGATTGCCTGAACTTGCTACAACCTGAAAAGTTATTAAGTCTGTTTTTTCAGGAACTTTAAAACTACACATTATCGATTTATTTTCATCAGTTATAATAATATCATCACCTTCAGCAAGTATTTCAGAACTTATTATGTTTGACACTATCCAATGTAGTTTTATTGTAGCTTTTTTACCGGTTAAATTTTCAACTCTTACAGGTATTGACATATTATCATCAACTCTGACAAATCTTGGTACATTAGCATGTAATGATACTTGTTTTTGAGTTACAACAGTATCAGAAAATATGCTGTATTTTGCATCCTTAGTATGTGCAGCTAACATTAATTTCCATGTTGTTAGTGCCTCAGGAGCAGAAAATTTGAGTAATACCGAACCTGTTGAATCTGTTTTTAAATGTGGATAAAAGAAAACTGTTTCTGCAAAGTCAGTTCTAATTGCATCAGACTTGCTTTCAAGATTTTGATCTTTAATACTAACCATTTCTTCTGCAGATTTTGTCGCAATAGTTTGATTGTTATCTATTTCGAATTCTTTATCTGAATAAGCCATATCTGATACAACTCCCATTGCACGTGTTTTACTATTGAAATAAGCAAACATATACATCGGTTTCCATAATTGTATTAATTCTGGAAATTGGAATACATAAAAATTATTGAAATCGTATTTATAAGACATGCCATTCGATAAATCACCTTTATAATCCGGTGACCACATAGCTGCAGATAATTTTAACCGTTTGTCCATGTTCAATGTCCAATTATTGGACACGAATGCATCCAAAGACAAATCATACATATCAGCTAAAACCTCAGATTTAATCGGTTTTCCATTAGCATCTTTAATAAGTATTGTCCAAGATTCTTTATCACCCGGCTCTAACTTATCTCTAAAACTTTCTACGGATATAGATATCTTATCATCTATTTGCTCCTTATTTATATTTGTTTCATCCTTGTAAACTGAAGCGTTTTTAACAGACATAACTCTAACAGAAATATTATCACCATAATTATTTTTATATGGCATAGTCACTGTTTTATTTTTATTGTTAAGATATATAATCTTGCGCATCAATAATTTTTGTGCATCATATACCTCGCATAGTATATATGTTTTTTCTGATGAGCCTATAACGAACTTAAATTTTTCGTCGGCCTTACACGATTTATTTAAAGGCATAAACCACATAACAGTGTCAACAGCCGGTTTTTTATCTTTTTCACCAAACACCACAAATGATTTTTCATCTGTCAATGTTTTACCATTTTTATCAAAGCATGATACTTTTAATAAATACTTTCCGGAAACAAGCTTCGATAAATCTTTTATAATCACAGCTTTACCACCTACTAAATCAGCTTTTGCAATTACTTGAGCATCTTTTAAAATTTCATAATTACCATTAACAGCTATTTCTTTACCATCTAATGATTTAGCATATACAGTAAATATCGCTTGCGAACTCTTATTCACAAACTGCGGTATATCAATATTCAGATACATTGATTTTTTGCCAATCGATATTGAATATTCTGCCGACTGCGTTTCGCCTGCATCATCAGTAACATCTACATAAATAACATATCTATAGAAATTACCTACACGCGACTCATCTATAAAATCACTATTATTATACCCACCAATAGCTGCGTTAATATTAAACATTCCATTCTCATCAAGTTTAGTCGTACCTATTTCAATAGTTTCTTGACGACTTAAGATTGGGTAGAAGGTTCTAAAACTCATTACTTGCCTAACAAGTTTATATTTAACATCGGCTTTTCTGAGTGGATATCCTGCATAATAAATAGCCGAGCCTTTAATGTTCATTGTATCACCAAATGTGTACGCTGTATTAGTTTGCTCTATCTTTAATTCAAATGTTGGACGTTTGTATGATTCTACTCTAAATGTTTCCGATCCATTGTTAGTTTGAATATAGTATGCTCCTTGCAAAGCATTTGAAGGTAATTTAAACGTACCTGAGAATGTTCCAAACTCATTGGTAATGAAATCACTTTCATTTATTATCTTATAATTTGCATCTCTTAAAACAACATGGATGGATTTATTTGTTTGCAAACTAAATTGTGCAGTATCCGCAATACCGGAAATTCCTTTAAAATACAATGTTTGACCCGGACGGAATATCTTTCTATCTAA
>MWBK01000196.1 GCA_002069025.1 Bacteroidetes bacterium ADurb.Bin302
GCGAGACATATTATCTATATCATTAGCTTTTAATTCAGAAAATGCTACTTCGCCAAATCCATTAATACTTGCATAACCCATAGCAATTTTTTTGTTTTCAACTATGGTCCATGCCCAATTTGACTTACGATTAGGTGGAACAATTTCTATTCCCTTACTCATAGCTGCCATTAGTGCCGATGTTAACCAACGTCTATCTTTATCCTTATGATGATTCAAAAGCGCAGTGTAAAATTCTGTAGGATAATAATGTTTAAGAAATAAAGTTTGCATAGCAATATAGCTATACGAAACAGAGTGTGATTTATTAAATGAATATCCCAGATATTGAATTAACCATGATTCAATAGCGGCAACATCTTCCTCTGATAATCCATTGGTTTTAGCGCCGTCAATGAATTTTTTCCACAACTCCTTATATGTTTTATAATTTTTATTTTTCTCTTCATCTTCTGTCAGTGTACGACCATCTAATTTTTTACTAATTATTTTTCCAGCGCCATCCATCGCCTTACGTAAATTATCTCCCTCTCCCAGGGACATTCCACCAATTTTATTGGCAATAAACATTAATTGTTCTTGGAAAATTAATACACCATTAGTATCTTCCAGAAGTGGTGCCAAAATCTTATGTGCATAAACACGTGATTTTGGATTAAATTTATTTTTAATAAACTCCTCATGAGCACCGATACCCATTGGCCCTGGTCTGTATAGAGCATTCGCGGCAACAAGTTCCTCAAACTTTTCAACTTTAATACCTTTTATTAATGCATTCATACCTTCAGATTCAAACTGAAAAACACCTTGATTATTTCCCATTCTGAGTTCTATGTAAAGGTTTTCATCTGTTAAATCAACATAATCCACAGACTCTTTTATGCGATGAAACGTCTCTTCACCATGACGCTCTTTGATTAATCTTAATGCATCCTTTATAACATTTAAAGTTTCAAGCTTTAACCTGTCAAGTTTTAATATTCCAAGAGAAGATAAATCTTTGGCATTACCTGACTCCTGATACCCAGATACTACCTGTCCCTTTGATATATTTACCGGCATACTCTCCCAAACTGGACCAGGAGTAATAACGATGCCTGCTGCATGAGTACCTAAATTCCTCACCTGCCCCTGCATACGTAAAGTTAATTTTATTATCTCTTCGTTAGCAGGATTTCGTAACCAATTTCTAACTGTTTCTGAACAATCTGGATTATCAGGCCAAGTTTTTATCCACTCTTCCAAAGTAATATCCCATTTGGCTGCTTTTGGCATTTCTTTGGTTACAGCAAATACATCAGAAGAAAATCCTGCGTCAAATCCGAGTGCTTTTGTTACATCTTTTAGACAACCTTTTTCGTTAAAAGTACCAAAGGTAACAACTGGCAAAACACGTTCCCTACCATATTTCTCATATAAAAAATTTAAAGTTTGTTCATCAGTTCCACTTTCAAAATCAATATCAATATCTGGCGTTGCCTTTCTCTCAGGATTCAAAAAACGTTCAAAATAAAGCCCAAAACGCAAGGAGTCAATTTTGGTAATATCCAAACACCACGATAGCAAACTGCCGGCTGCAGAACCACGTCCGGGACCAGTTTCAATATTGTTGTCTTTACAAAATCGAATCAATTCCCATACAACCAGAAAATAATCCAACATTTTTTTATCTTCAATTACTTGCAGCTCATAGTTAAGACGGTCAATATATTGTTGTTCTATTGCAGGCGTTACTTTTACAAGATTGTTTTTACGATAGATGTTTAGTTTTTGCTTAAGTTTAGCATGAGAAAGTTTATGGATTATAGTTTTTGTATCATCTGCTTTAAAATAGTCTATCACATCTTTTGTAGGCTCATATTTTGGATATTTTTCAACATCCATTTCAAAATCAAAATTACACTTCTCAGCGACTTTAAGTGTATTTTCTAAACATTTATCAACAAAATCTTCCGGATAATTAAACCCCATTTCTTTATTTAAGCGATGAAAATCGTCTGCTGAAGCATAGTATAGTTGGCGAGTAGATAAATGAAATGCATACCCTTTTCCATCTCCTACCGGCTTGTGTTCATTTATTGCAATAAGTACATCCTGTAATCGGTCTTCACCAGGATGAGCATAATGTACATCGCCTGTTAAAATTGGTTGCAAGTCATATTTCTTAATCATTTTTAAAATAAAATGATTGTATTTTTTTTGTGAATATCCTGTTTCGGCATTTACAAATTCGTTAAACTGCAATTCGGCATAAAAATCATCGCCAAACTCTCTTTTGTACATTTTAATTCGCTCTTCTGCTTCAGCCTCTTTTCCAGCTTCTACTAATCTTGAAAATTTGCTTACAGCGCACGAAGTTGTTACAATTAATCCATCTTTATGTTGAAATAACCAATCGGTAGTAATGCGACCTTTGTAATAAAATCCTTCCGTAAAGGACATGTATGTAAGCTTATTAAGATTGGTAAATCCATTTTTATTTTTTATAATAATAGATTGATGCGAATTAGACCGAGAATTATCAGTACTTTCTGTATCTTCCTTATTTTTTCTATCATAGATATCATCGTTCAAATATGCTTCCATTCCCAAAATGGGTTTTATTCCGGCAGCTTTACACTTTTGGTAATGACTCAAAGTGCCGGACATATTACCGTGGTCCAATATAGTAATTGCTGGATGACCAAATTCTTTGGCCACCTTTATATAATCATCCGAGGTGGAAGCTCCATCTAAAGCAGAAAAATCAGTATGTAAGTGAAGATGAACCATCGGCGTATGTTTACACCGTGGACTATTACAAGAACAGGTCATAGAATAAGAGAAATTATAATTAGAAAATCAAAATTAGTTAAAATTATAATTAGAATTCATAATCAAAGCAATATTTTCACACTATTTACTTCTAAGCATTTGAAGATTAATGAACAAAGATTTTGATAGACTTAGAACCATTATACGGCAACATTTACTCCGAGAAGGTGGGTATTACCTAAGTAAAGACGGGGAAGTAATACAAGACCCTGGTCACAAGTATTTTACTCAGGATGAGCCATTTAAAGCTGATACCAAAGATTTAAATTTGGCTATGGTTCGGTATTATTTGGATGAGT
>MWBK01000197.1 GCA_002069025.1 Bacteroidetes bacterium ADurb.Bin302
CCATCACTCCATGATACAAAATGATAATTAGCAGAAGGTGTGGCTATTAGCTCAACACTTTCACCATAGTCATATGTACCATTTACACTATTTACACTACCACCCGTACCCGCTGTAACAGACACATTGTATGTATCTATGGCAAAACTCGCTACTAGGTTAACAGCACTTGATACTGTAATCGTTCTTGTACTTTCAGTATTACCATCACTCCATGATACAAAGTGATAATTAGCAGAAGGTGTGGCTATTAGCTCAACACTTGAACCATAATTATAAGTGCCATTTACACTGTTTACACTACCACCGGCACCTGATGTAACTGATATAGTATATGTGTTTAGTGTAAAGCTTGCGGTATATGTTGCATCAGAATTTACAACAATACTACGCGATGCCGTTGAAACACCATCATTCCATTGATTAAAACTATATCCTGCATTTGCAGTAGCAGATATAGTTACATTCGAGTTATATTCATAAGAGCCACCGCCGGATACAATACCCCCGACACCGGCATTAACAGTAATAAAATACTTAATTACATCAAAAGAAGCCGTCAAAGTCGTATCAGAAGTTAATGTCAAACTTCTTGTTGCCTCTAAATTTCCATCACTCCAAGATACAAATTGATATCCTTCATTTGCAGATGCAATTAACTCTTTAACCGTTCCATAAGCATATGTACCATTAATGGCAGTATTAACTGTTCCACCGGCACCTGATGATATTGACAATGTATATTGAGCCGCCTCAAAACTTGCAGCATACTCAATTTCTTCTTGTACATCATTAAAAATACGAGGGTTATCAGTATTACCATCATCCCAACGCAAAAATTCATATCCCGGATTTGGAACTGCTGTAATAGTAACATTGCTTCCTTTTGGATAAGATCCGCCACCTGTTACAGATCCCATTGAATCATCATCAGGATATACAATTACATTCACTGCACTAATTGACAAACGGGCTGTAACTGACTTATTAATACAATCGCAAGTTTGTGAAGTAACAACACAACGATAAAATCCGTCATCAGTAGTTTTAGCGCTCGCTATTGAATAAGTAGCAGATCCATTATCAGTCAACAAAGTCCAATCAGAATCGTTAATTGAATTTGTTGTACAAAAATACCATGCATATGTATAATTACCTGTTCCGGAAACGCTTACTGCCATTTGTGCTGCACTTCCCAATGCTACATTTGACACATCACTCATAGATGCAGAAGAAATGTATGTAGGATATGCTGAAATAATGCTATTTAAACCTGCAGGACGTCCTGAAGTCGTATTCACCCAGTCTGTAATTACAGAAGGTGCAGAAACATTCAAAGATGATGCTAATTTATTAATCTCAGTTTGAACATTACTTTCATTTAATGCACCACCCACTGCTGTATGTATTAGCCAACGCTCTTTTACTTTTGCTTTAAAACAATCATCATTGAGTAATCCGTAACCTTTATAAGCTTTATCTGAACCTGTCCACCAAAATGGGATTGTAAAAGAATCTGAATGGACAGCAGAATTCTCTGCCATTAAACCGCTTGTTGAAGTACATCCTTTTTCACTTGCACCATAAGCTGATGAATTATTGAATCCCAATTCCATATCCCACAAAGGAGCGGCTTTAATTAGTCCTGTAGCCGAACTCATATTAAAGAATTGAGATATTCTATATCCGTCAACATTTTTAGTGTATTCATTTATAATAAAATTATCTGCCCACGACTCATAATCAATATAATTACGCACAGTTGCATAATTTCCGGCAGCTAGAGCAGTCTCAAATTCATTGAGACGAGTTTTAAGTGCCAACATACGTTGGTTCCAAACTTCTTGTGTAAAATCCACCTCATCCCATTCAGGATAAACTACTTCAAAAGCTTGGTCAATAACTAAACCATAAGTACCAATATTTTCCCAACCCGTTTTATTCGTAATGAAGGTACATCTACCTCCTTCAGTAGAACTTACTCTATCAACAATATCCGTTTTGTCAAACTTAAACACATATCCATCATCGGCAACCTGTATACGACTTGTCTCCTTTTTGTTTTTCTCCATAAAGATATAAATACCCTTATCTTCACCATTGACATATAAGCGAACATATCTGCCATGGCTATTCCATGTACCGGTCATATCTTCATATAGATTCATTGACAGCAAATTACGCATCTTAGTATCATCAGTATATGCTGCATATAATATCCAATCTTTATCTTTTGTTTCATTTAGATTGAACATTTTTTTCTTATCTTTTACCCACGTTCCGGATACAGTACAGCTATCATCTCCAACAACAAATGCATAGTTTCTACGATCATAATTCATACTTGATGCACCACGATAATTCATTCTCGCTTTCTTATCATAGTATAAACGAGACATATTAGTTACATCACTTCCTACATAAGTGTTAGTTTGATCATCTGTCGATGTTTCATCCCAAATAATTTTAACATCAACGCTTATTTTTTCTTTACCGGCAGCAAGAGCTTCGTTTGATGATAAAAATCCATCGCCTCCGGGTTTTACAGGAAAGTTTTTTACATCTGTACGGACTATTATTATGGGTAAATTTGAAGAAATTGTCTTTGTTGATCCGCTTGTATTGGTAACTTGAATCTGATTAGAAATTAAGGTAGAATCTTTAGATGCTGAAACACAATACTTTGATACCAAGCAACGATAATAACCCGCTTTTACAGGACGAATATTATTAATGTTATACTTTCTACCTTCAGAGAAAGTTGACCAAACAGAACCATCTGTTGATTTTTGCCATAAATATTTTGTCGCTCCTGTAAAATCTGTTGTATTCAAATTTCCATTTGAATACACATATAATGAAGCAAAATCTGAGAAATCATTTTCATTTACTGTGTTCCTATGCGCCCTAATTTCAGGAGCATCAACATCCGAATTTATATTTGAACAATCAACTTCTGAGTACGTTGCAGCAGAAGAACCGCTCTGACTCAATTCATAACATACATCTACAGAAACTGTATTTATATCAACTGATTGATTTACAGGATCATTAGTACCATCATTGATATTTCTAAATATAATGTTAGTACTAGTAATGGTAGGATCGAATGTATATGAATACCAATCATTACCTATACTTTCCATTAACTCAGCATCACTCCATGATGGTGATGAAATCTCGCCACCCCAATAAAAAATATACATATCATTTGTCCATGAAGATGGCCTTTTAGCTTTAACTGTAATTGGATTTGATACACATCCTATACAATATGTATTTGTATTTGATTTTGTAAAATACAAATAATCAAAATGTAAGGATATTTAACAATTGCATGACTATTGCAAATAGTGGCAGTGTAGGTGCGAGTTATTATCATTCCTATGAATTTGTTGCAAGCGATCATGTTACACATTTAAAAAATGATAAAATGAATAAATATATTTATCTTTTTATTGCAACATTGACAAACAGATTTTCAGAAAAATATAATTTTAATAGAGAAATTAACGACCGAAGAATATCAAGAGAAAAGATAATATTACCTGTGAATAAAAAAAATGAACCTGATTATGAATATATGGAGCAATACATTAAAAATCTTATGATTAAAAAATATAAACAATACCTAAGCAATTAGTAATCGCCTCCGCGCGTCCATGCGCTCCGGCGTAACTAGGGGCATGGGGATTTTATTAAAGAAATCTCATTGTAAAAGGCATCCTAACGGCACATAACAAAG
>MWBK01000198.1 GCA_002069025.1 Bacteroidetes bacterium ADurb.Bin302
TATCGAAAAACAAACTTTTGCTGATTACATAAAGAATCATGAATTAATTGTAGACCGAGTTTTAAATACACATCTACACTTAGACCATTGCTTTGGTAATCACTTTATTAAAGAAACATTCGGAGTAGGTCCTGAGGCACATAAAGAAGACGAGGGCCTATTAAATTTTATGAATCCTCATGCTGCAATTTTTGGTATTGAATGCAACGAAAAACCGCAAGCCCTATCAGGATACCTTAATGAAGGAGATATAATTACTATCGGTAACTCCTCATTTAAAGTAATCCACATACCCGGACACAGCAAAGGAAGTATAGCATTCTATTCTGAATCTGATAACATTCTATTTTCAGGTGATTCATTATTTAAAGGAGGCATCGGTAGAACTGATTTACCCCGTGGCAGCTATTCAGATTTAACCAGAAATTTGATTCAAAAGATCATGATTTTACCTGATGAAACCGAAATATATAGCGGACACGGAGATGTTACTACCATAGGTGATGAACGTGATTCAAATCCATATATATAATAATATAAATCAGCATAATGGACGGTTCTTATTTCACGATTGATGATGCACGAGAATTACGCAAACCACGCAATTTAGATTCCCATAAAGGTAATTATGGACATGCCTTACTACAAGTTGGTTCTATTGGCATGATGGGTGCGGCAATTTTATCTACAAAAGCCTGTATAAGATCCGGCGTTGGTTTAACAACTGTGCTTTCAGATTCGCGTGGCAATGATATAATGCAAATATCTGTGCCCGAAGCCATGTTTTTACGCAACGAATATGATTATAGTAAGTATGATGCAATTGCATGCGGATGCGGTATTGGAACATCATCAAAATCGTACGAATCATTATTGCATTTATTAAAAGGTTCTACACGCAACTTGGTATTAGATGCTGACGCAATCAATCTAATTGCTAAATTCAATTTACAAAGTATAATTCCCGAAAATACTATTCTAACACCACACGACATAGAATTTGACCGTATAGTTAGTGAGAGTAAAAATCGCGATGAAAGAATAGGAAAAGCTGTAACTTTTGCACGAAACTACAAAGTCATAATTGTTTTAAAAGGACATAAAACAGCAGTAATAAGTCCCGATGGAACCATAAGTTTCAATACCACAGGTAATCCGGGAATGGCAACAGGCGGAAGTGGAGACGTTTTAACAGGCTTAATAGTAGGACTTCTAGCTCAAGGATATAAACCTTATGATGCAGCTAAATTGGGCGTATTTCTACATGGTTTAGCAGGAGACTTTGCAGCCGAAGAACTTTCGCAAGAGGCAATGACATCAGGAGATATAGTAAATTACTTAAGTAAGGCCTTTAAGGCATTGTAGATGCCCTTTTTATCCATACCAAGCATTTTATACAAATCATCAGGAGACCCATGCTCAATAAATGTATCAGGTAATCCTATTCGTTTTACTTTTACATCAGCAGAATTGTCAGAATAATATTCTAATACAGCACTTCCGAAGCCTCCTTTTAAAGAACCATCTTCAATTGTAACTATTTGTTTGAATTTTTGAGCAATTTCATCGAGTAATTTAGTATCCAATGGCTTTACAAAACGCATATCATACCATGCAAATTTATCTGCATCATCTTTCAATGATGAAATCGCATCTTTTGCAACATTACCTATATGTCCTATTGTTAGTACTGCAATTTTAGAACCATCTTTCATCATTTTGCCTGTACCTACAGGTATTTCTTTCATTTCTTGATTTTCCCACTCTACTCCTACTCCTTTTCCACGCGGATATCTTATTACGAATGGGCCTTTGCCAGGTAATTGAGCTGTATATAACAAATTACGCAATTCATATTCGTTTAATGGTGAAGAAATGTTTAGATTAGGAATACATCTTAAATATGATATATCAAATGCACCATGATGAGTTGGTCCATCAGCCCCAACTATTCCGGCCCTATCAAGACACAATACAATGTTGAGTTTTTGAATAGCCACATCATGGATTAGGTTATCAAAAGCTCTTTGCATAAAAGACGAATATATATTGCAAAATGGCATCATTCCTTCTTTTGCCAAACCTGCCGAAAAAGTAACAGCATGACCTTCTGCTATTCCAACGTCAAAAACGCGCTCAGGCATTTTTTTCATCATTATATTCATCGAGCATCCGGTTGGCATAGCAGGAGTAATTCCAACTATTTTATCGTTTTTGCGAGCTAATTCTGACAATGTTTCTCCAAAAACATCTTGATATAAAGATATATTTTTGACATCTTCACTTTTAATTAGTTCACCGGTTTCGGGATTAAATAATCCGGGTGCGTGCCATATTGTAGCTTCCTGTTCGGCAGGAGCAAAACCTTTACCCTTTTTAGTCTTTATATGGAGTACACGAGGACCATCAAAATTTTTAATATCATTCAATACCTTCACCAATTGATTGATATCATGACCATCTAATTGTCCAAAATACCTAATATTGAGTCCTTCAAAAATATTATGAGACCCCGACACTGTGTTTTTTATGGAATTTGCGAAACGTACAATACGATTTTTCTTATTGTCGTTCATCAAACCTAATTTCTTTAATAGATGATGGGTTTTAAAACGTATACTATTATATAAGCTTGAGGTAGTTATATCCATAAGATATTGACTTATTCCTCCTACCGGTTTATCAATCGACATATTGTTGTCATTCAAAATAATCAAAAGATTATTAGGATGCACACACACATTATTCAGACCTTCAAAAGCAAGCCCACCGGTCATAGCCCCGTCACCTATTACAGCAATTACTTTATGATGATTATGCTTCATTTCATCGGCAACTGAGATTCCTAATGCCGCTGATACTGAGTTAGAAGCATGTCCTGCAATAAACGAATCATATTCACTCTCTTTAGGATTAGGGAAACCACTAATACCCTTAAATTTTCGATTCGTATTAAATACGCATCTTCGTCCGGTTAAAATCTTGTGTCCATAAGCTTGATGACCGACATCCCATACTATACGATCATTAGGAGTGTCAAATACATAATGCAAAGCAACAGTAAGTTCAACGGCTCCCAAACTAGATGCTAAATGACCCGGATTGCATGACAATTGGTCAATAATAAATTGTCTTAATTCATCGCACACTTGCTGTAGCTGTGATTTGTCTAATTTGCGTAAATCAGACGGATAATCTATCGTGTTTAACAGTGGATATTTATTGCTCATAAAAATACGGGCAGAACTTTTTTATTCGTTTAATCAAATTTAGGTGCAAATATACAATTTAAATTATGCAATTAATAATTATTAATTGTAATTTATTCAACAAGCGATTGGGTTTTCTTTACATTTGCAAAACATAAACCAAAATAAGATGATTTAATCCATGAAAACAATTGAAAAGACTATTTTAATTTTATTTATTGCTATCAGTGCAGCATCTTGTGTAACTCAAGAAAAATATAACGAAGCAAAAGAAAGTGAAGCTCGCTACTACGATGAAGCCCGCAGATGTGGTGAATCTTTAGCATCAGCAAATGTAAAGAACAAAGAATTAGAAGCAGAATTGACCAGACTAAAAGCTCTAAAAGCCAAGGCTGATGCAGATACAGCCAAACTATCAAAAGAATTACGTAGAGTTCAAGATGATTGTAATAATATGCAAGAACAAAATCGTGCACTTTTAGAAAAGCTACAAACATCAAAAAGTAAAGAAGAGGCACAAGCCATGTTGGCAGAAATTCAAGCACTACAATCTGAGTTAATTAAACGAGAAGATGCTTTATTTCAAGCAGAACGTCAATTATCAGATAAGCAAAAAGAATTAGAGCTTAGAAATGCCAAAATATCAGAATTGACCGACTTAATTGCTGATAAAGAACGTAAAATGCAGGAAATTAAAGAAAAAATTAAAAAAGCATTGACAAGTTACGAAGGAGACGGTCTTCAAATTACTACTAAAAACGGTAGAATCTATGTATCACTCGACGAGCAACTATTGTTTCAGTCAGGAAAATGGGATGTTGATGCACGTGGTGCTGCTGCAATCAGTAAATTATCTACAGTTTTAGCTCAACATAAAGACATCAACGTCATGGTTGAAGGACATACTGACAATGTGCCATACAATGGAAGTGGAAATATATTAGACAACTGGGATTTAAGTGTAAAACGTGCAACCGCTATAGTACGTATTTTACTTAAGAGCGGAGATTTAGAACCTGAGCGTGTAATTGCTTCAGGTAGAAGTGAATATAATCCGGTTGATACAGATAATACTTCTGATGCAAGAAAACGTAATCGCCGTACTGAAATCATTTTAAGTCCTAACTTAGATGAATTGATGAAAATTTTTGAATAATGGATTTTAGAACCATTGTACAATTACCAAATAATGCGCCTAATATCAACCATAAAGACAGTTGGTTGTTATTAGGCTCATGTTTTGCACAAAATATCGCAAAAAAAGCCTCATTTTATGGATTTGAGTCTTTGTATCCCTTTGGTGCATTGTACAATCCTATTTCAATAATAAAAAGTCTGAATATGCTAAAAGACAATGTCCGTTTAACAGATGCAGACTTATTCCTTGAACGTGAGCAGTGGAACAGTTATAATTTTCATAGTGATTATTCAGACATAGACAAAAATGTTGCACTCTCTAAAATGAATGAATGTTTGGATAAAGCTCACAAAATTTTAGAATCTGCTAAAATAATCATCATCACTTTCGGTACAGCATATATTTATCAAAATAACTATACAGGCGAGATCGTTGCCAATTGTCACCATTCTGTTATGAGTAAATTTACACGAAAGTTACTTACAGCAGACGAAATTGTTTTATCATATCAAGATATACTGAATAAGTACTCAGAAAAACAATTTATATTTACAGTTAGCCCTATCAGACATTTAAAAGATGGAGCCCATGCTAATCAAATAAGTAAAAGTACCTTGCTATTAGCTATTGACAACATTTGCAACACATACAAAAACTGTCATTATTTCCCTTCGTACGAAATTGTTTTAGACGAATTGCGAGACTATCGTTTTTATTCAGACGACATGATACATCCTTCAAAAACAACAGTTGATTATATATGGGAACGCTTTTCCGAAACGTATTTTAATAAAGAAACTCAGAATCTAAATAAACAAATTGAAGAGATAAGATTAGAAGAAATGCACCGCCCTATATTGCCTGATAGCATTTCGCATAAACAAAGGATCGCCATATTGAAACAAAAAAAAGATGAATTGATACAGAAATTTCCTT
>MWBK01000199.1 GCA_002069025.1 Bacteroidetes bacterium ADurb.Bin302
ACTGGCTTAAAAGTATGCAATTTTAACTTAACCAGTGGTCTTAATTCTGGGGAGTATTATACTATCGAGACCCTAGCGCAGTAGTCCATCTCGTATAGATCACGTGTACGAAATTCCTTCAGATTAGTAACTATGTATCGGATATTGGTTCCCATTATACTTACTTTAACTTTCACAATAACCTGTTGGTGATTCTCCCTGCTTTCTGCTTTGTACATAAATGAATGATACCTCTTTACAGCTTTTAGATATTGATTATATTCTCTTTTATCACTTTCGATGCTAAACTGGTACAGTTCATTAAGTTTTGCATTACTGGTTAGTCTGGTAATATATTCAACATTAATATGCTTATTGGTCCAATCCATAAAATCCTTTGGTGCAAAATGGCTATCGCCCCGTACTAAAGTCTTTGTTTCCGGCCAATGATGTTGAAAGTATGACACTAACTTTTGTAATAATCTGCTGACATCTGCTTGTTTATTGAGGTGGCCGGCTTATAAAATGGTGGTTATCAACTTCCCCGATATACCTTCATAAATGTGTAAAGGCAATAAGCAGTACGCGATGTAATAGTTGTTGAATAATGACAGTTCCTGCTGTCCATAGGTATCATGGTTGGTATCATCGCAATCCAGGACAATGACTGCGGGATCTGAGGAATAGGAATTTATAAAGTTGACTATTAAACACTGGGCCAAACGAAATACAGCGATCTTTGTAACTGTGTTTTCCAGTCAACTCTTCGTAGGTTGTGATGCCAGATTATTGTCACTTTGAGGGAGTTGGTTTACACATAATTCCCATACCATACCAACTTGCAAATCATTACAATCGTTACAATTTTCATAATCGGTGATATCTGAAAGACACGCTGCGTCAGCAGTTCCTTCACGGATTAATCTATATAACTCTGATTCCTTCCATCCAGAATACAATTACCGACTGATGTTAAGAGGTTTAGCTGGTTGTCCAACTCACAAAGAATAACAGTCCACCGTCGCTACTCAGGCGGTCACCGCTAAAACGGCGGTCATTGTTTATACCTTTTATTAGAAAAAGAGTAAGCTCGTTTGGATAATTCTCAATATTTTCGTTTATCATTGTAGCAAGCGGGTCATTTTTGTGTTTTTATTGCTCTATCAGTAACCGGCGAATCAATAGATGTTGACAGTGAAAAATACTTCTTGGGAAAATTGAATAGTGATCATAGATATTACTTTCACCTATCGATTCATCATGCAATTTCAATTATTGACGTAAATGCCTTCATTCCTTTGCTGAGCAACTAAATAAATGCGTTGCGTGCAAGCTCTATTTATTTATATACGTTTATCTTCTTGAATATACACCTGTTCCTGTTTCTCAGATAGTAAGAGAGAAATAGAGTAAAATATTCAGGGAATCTTTTGAAACATTTCCGAACTAGGGCTACTCGGCAGTAAACAAATCTTATTACTACGGATATAAGTTACACCTTTTAACTTCAGTCTGAGGTTTCTTCCATGGCATGGTTTTAACAAAAGCCAGCGTTCATGAATGTACTATCTGTCAAAAGTTAAAAGGTCTGGATTATCCATGTACTCACTTATCACTGATAAAGGCTATTTATCAAGCACATACCAATTAGACTTGTTTAACTCCTGGCAGGTAAACTCCGAAAAGAGCAAACCAAGAAAGAAAATCATACCCGGTAATCTTTAAAAAAGTCAGAAAACGAATTGATGCTTTGTATGCACAATTATGTGATTCATTAATGCATATGCGAAATCAGCAAAGACAAATCCCGGTATTATCGGTTCGTATCCTGTTAAAGATTGCTTCTGCTACGTTATTGCAATATATTAATTTAAAGAACAATAAACCTTTTAATCACGCAAAATTTGCATTGCCGTCTAAACCTTACAACACGTTAAACTTTAAGCTATTATCAGGTTTAGATCAAATATAATACACTTTTCAAACAGGTAAATATAAATTGCTCAAACGTTTGTACTAACCTTTAAAAATCAAGATTAATAATTGGTATTTAGCTTTAAATCAATGCGATAATAAATTATAATAGTTAGAAATTGATCTAACAAAGGGTTGTTTTTACTAACCATTTACCTTTCAGCAAAGTTAACGTACATTGCAGGGTAAACAGGTAAAAACAAACAAAATTCTGTTTATAACCGTTATTTTATCAACAATTCCGGATATAGTAATATACAATATTCAGATTATCAGACATTAATAAATTGCAAATTTATGTGAATCAAAATGTTGTACCCCCTCTCTTATTGTTGAATACTAATGATATAAGTAGCTTTGTTACATGTTTATCAAGCCATATTTTAAACATAACAGGACTACAGGTGAGCGTTACTGCGTATACAAGTTATACGACGGGTATCGGCTAAACGGTGGGGTTTATCATCGCATCATCATTAATTTTGGCAGGTTAGAAGAGCTTGAAACTGTAGAACAAAAGAAGCTTCTGGCTGCGCGGATAGAAGAATTAATTGTTAACGGTGGCAACAGCCTTTCTACAAGTGCTGTCGATGAGCAAGTGGAGCGACTTGCCCGGCATTTTTATACCGAGATATGGCAAAAAGGGCGTTACGATGTTAAGTAGGATAACCAGGACTGGGAGACGGTTAAGATGTCCAAATTAAAAAATATGGATGCCCGTGAAATAGGTGCCGAGTGGCTCTGTAAGCAAGCCTTTGACCAACTGGGGATAGGTAGCTTTTTACAACAGGCAGGATGGGACAAAGATAAAATAGCCCTGGCAACCACCCACATCATAAGCAGGGTGTATATCCGTCATCGGAACTTAAAAGTGTTTCATTTATAAAAGAGAACTCCGCCATAAGTGAAATAACCGGATTTGACAAGGACAAACTCACCAAGGATTTACTCTATGACATATCGCGTAAGCTTTATAAGATAAAGACGCCATTAGAACAATACCTGTCAAAACGCACCAATGAGCTGTTCGATCTGGAAGATAAAAGTATCCTGTACGATTTGACCAATACATATTTTGAAAGGTGTATGACTAGGAGCAAAATAGCCAAATTTGGTCACAGCAAAGATAAA
>MWBK01000200.1 GCA_002069025.1 Bacteroidetes bacterium ADurb.Bin302
AGAAGCAGGTGCAACAGCTGATATTGAGTTGGCTTACACATTGGCAGATGGTCTTGAGTATTTACGTGCAGGTGTTAATGCCGGTATGGATATTGATTCATTTGCTCCACGTTTGTCATTCTTCTGGGCAATTGGAACAAACCATTTTATGGAAATTGCTAAAATGCGTGCAGCTCGTATGCTTTGGGCTAAAATTGTAAAACAATTCAATCCAAAAAATTCTAAATCATTAGCATTACGTACACACTGCCAAACATCAGGTTGGTCACTAACAGAGCAAGATCCGTTTAATAATGTTGGACGTACTTGTATCGAAGCAATGGGAGCAGCATTAGGACATACTCAATCTTTGCATACCAATGCTTTGGATGAGGCTATTGCTTTGCCAACCGATTTTTCTGCTCGTATTGCTAGAAATACACAGATTTATATACAAGAAGAAACAAAAATCTGCAAAGAAATTGATCCATGGGCAGGTTCATATTACGTAGAATCTTTGACTAACGAGTTGGCTGAAAAAGCATGGGAACACATTCAAGAAATTGAGAAATTAGGCGGGATGGCTGCAGCTATCGAAACAGGTATTCCAAAGATGCGTATTGAAGAAGCTGCTGCAAGAACTCAAGCTCGTATAGATTCAGGCAAACAGACTATTGTTGGTGTAAATAAATATCGTTTGGATCACGAAGATCCGATTGATATTCTTGAAGTTGATAACACAGCTGTTCGTATACAACAAATCGAACGTTTAAATCAATTGCGCGCAAATCGTAATGAGGCTGATGTTAAGAAAGCATTGGATGCAATTACCGAATGCGTTAAGACAGGCAAAGGTAATTTGTTGGAATTAGCTGTTGAAGCAGCACGTGTTCGTGCATCATTAGGCGAGATTTCATATGCATGTGAACAAATAGTTGGACGTTATAAAGCAACAATTAGAACAATATCAGGCGTGTATAGCTCAGAAACAAATAAAGATCCTGAATTCCAGAAAGCTTGTCAATTAGCTTCTGAATTCGCAAAGAAAGAAGGTCGTCAACCTCGTATCATGGTTGCAAAAATGGGACAAGACGGACACGACCGTGGTGCAAAAGTAGTAGCAACAGGTTATGCTGATTGCGGTTTCGACGTAGATATGGGACCTTTGTTCCAGACTCCTGCAGAAGCAGCAAAACAAGCTGTTGAAAATGACGTACACGTATTAGGTGTATCATCCTTAGCAGCAGGTCACAAAACACTTGTACCTCAAGTTATTGCTGAATTGAAGAAACTAGGCCGCGAAGATATCGTTGTAATAGCAGGTGGTGTAATACCGGCACAAGATTATGACTACTTGTACAAAGCCGGTGTTGCTGCAATATTTGGCCCCGGAACAAGTGTTGCTAAGGCTGCAGTTGAAATAATGAAAATTCTGCTTGCAGATTAATTCTTATATTTAGAAAAAAGACCGATGTTAGATCAAATTGACATCGGTCTTTTTTTTGATTGAACCTGATTGTTATTTCTAATGTTAAAACACATTGTGCTTTATAAAAAAATTAACCATTATTATCTTTAAGTAAAAATTTATTTTTACCTTTACATTTATTATTTAGCATATTACATTTTTTTAAAATTTATAAATAATGAAAAAACTCACAATTCTTTTAGCAGTTGCTTTTCTGGCAACAACATGTTTTGCCTCTTCAAAGTCTAAGGCAAATAAAGATACACAAGAATGGCGTTATGAAATTGAGTGTGCAGGTACAGGATCTGCAGGTACATATCTTGTAAAGGTTTGGAGCTATTCAAAAAAACAGGCTACAGCTACCAACCAAGCAGTAAAGAATGCTGTTCATGGTGTTCTTTTTAAAGGTATCCCCGGTGGTAATGGTTGTGCATCGCAGCGTCCTATTGCATCAAATCCTGCAATAGAGTATGACAGAGCTGATTTCTTTGAACGCTTCTTTGCCGATGGCGGAGATTTTCAAAAGTATGGATCTGCATCAGGCGTTCCTGAAATTATGAAAGTTGGTAAAGAGTACAAGGTTGGTGTGGTTGTAAGTGTATATAAAGACAACTTGAGAAAGAATCTTGAGCAAGCCGGCGTTATTAAAGGCTTGGGTTCCGGTTTCTGAAATACTAACAATTGGGCGGTGTAATAGCCGCTCTAAATAATAATAAACGTATGAAAAAAATATTTGCTACCATTTTAGCACTTGCAATGTTTGCCGTTTCAGCATTTGCAGAAGACGTTGTATATCTTAACAATGGTAAAGTTGTTAAGGGTAACGTTATTAAAGATGACGGCGTTAACGTAGAGGTTCAAACCAATAGTGGAGTCTTGACCTACAAAAAGCTTGAGATTAGAAAAATTGATCAGTCATCAGTTGTAGTTGTTCCAGAAACTCCAAAGCGTGCAAAATACATTGATTATGCAAGTCAAGATAAGGGTTGGTGGTGCTCGGTTGAAGTTATGGGTGGAGGATCTGTTGATGTGAATTATGATCCGGCTTTGTATCCTCTTGGAATATCATTTATAAATGGATATCGTTTTAATCAATTTATAGAGATAGGTATTGGTCTCGGTTTTAGATACTACATTCCTTCAACAAGTATTCAAAATCAAACTTATTATGGAATTAATGGCTTGTATGAGCCAAAACATCAACAATATTCACAAACCGATAACAGTGGCAACACATATGTAGGAGCCCCATGGTCAATTCCTTTATTTATTGATTTACGTGGTAACCTCATTTCCAACGACACACGTACTGTTGTTCCATATTGGGCATTTGATTTCGGTTATTCTTTTAGCAATTATTACTTAAATGGCACAACAGCCACACAAAACCCATTAGATCCAGACGATATTATATATGACAATAGTGCAGCAGTTGCATCATTAGGTGATGGAATTTTCTTTGCGCCCACACTAGGTATAAAAATTGGAGGTCCGCG
>MWBK01000201.1 GCA_002069025.1 Bacteroidetes bacterium ADurb.Bin302
CACCGGCACTACTAAAAAGTGAAATATATGTCAATTTTGAATCTTTTATTTTAACTTCATCAGCGAGCCAATCTGAAGCAAGAAGAATATTCTCCTTTGCTTCTTTTATATTTTTGTTGCCACCGTCAACAGCACTGAGCTTTCTAACAATCTCTCCCATCTGTCGTGCAACATCATTAAGGATTGCTTCCTTCTGTTCAATTGTTATCATGTTATTCCTCCTTAACTGCCTTCTACAGTAATCTTATCTGTCTGAACGTAACAATGAAAATGTATCTTGTCACTAAAACAGTTTGTCTGTTTAATGCATCCGTTCTTTAAGTCAAAGAAAGGAGAAGGATATTCATTGTTCCCAAAAATCTGAGTATCGTTTACTTTGATTCTATAACTCATTGAACCAACCTTTCTTTACTTTCCAGACGAACCGAAGCCACCATTACGCTTTGCTGTTGCATCATCGTTTACTGTGATACCGTATTCCATGAAGATGCCCTGTGCGAAACGGTCTCCTGCCTTAATCTCGAAAGGTTCATCAGCGATAAGCTTAACCATAATGTGACCTTCATTATCTGAATTGTAGTAGTCACTGTCGATGATACCTACTGTGTTTGCCATAGTAACATGGAACTTAAAACCGAGACCACTTCTTGGTACAATCTGTAAGAACCAACTTTCATCAATCTTACAACGGATACCCGTAGGAATCACAATTGATTCTCCCTTGTTAAGAGCGAAACCAAACGGTGAAACAAAATCGTATCCTGCCGAACCTGTTGTTGCTCTCCTCGGAAGGATAACATTGTCATATGCTTCCTCACCTGTTCCTTCGAGAAGCTTCATAAAGTCCTTGGTGAACTGTTCCTTGCTTACTGCCTCAAACTCTGCTACATACTTCATAAATAATTCCTCCTTAAGATTTGTTTATGTTATTATTATATCATATAATTAAAAGCTTGTCAATAGTTTTTTATCAGAAAGTTGTAATTATTTCTACTTCACCTGTGATAACCATATCAGATTCAGTAAAATGACCGAATTCACAGTCTCCGTTGTCACCACCTATTGTGTGAGCGTTACATGTCATGTCTGCGTCATAGTCGATAGGATAAATTTTTATCCAGTAACTTCCCTCATAATAAAATATCTCATTAACAGAGAGGCTTGCAAATCCAACCTTTTTAGCGGTTTCTTTCTTTGTAAAATTTACCATTGTTTATTCCTCCTTATTCCTTACAATACTTATATAAATCAGTCGGGTCTTCAGCTTCGTGTTTGAACTTCATCTTACCGTTTTCTTCTCGCCAAAGATGATACATTCTTCTGAGTTCATCCGACGTGATGCAGTACTCCTTGCCGGACTCAGTGTAATGTGTAACCCATTTAATCTCTTCATTAAAATCCATTGCTTAAACTCCTTTAAAAACTAACCAGAATAAATTCCAAACTTGATAGTTCTGACCTCTGATATTGTTCAATACTACATCAAACCATGAGAGAACAAACCAGAGGATGAACAAACAGCATATTGCTGTAATGATATTACTTATCTTCTTCATTTAACAGAATACCTTCAGCCTTACGGAAGATGTCTTTTACTTCTTCTGACTCATACTTCTTTTTCAGTTTTGCTAAGAGCTGACGTTCATTCTGTTCACGCTCTAAAGCCTTGCGACGTGCTTCTTCCTGTTCTTTCTTTTCAACAAGCTCCTTGTATTCATCTGGAGTCATATCAAAAACATTAGCAGGGAAAAGTTCAAGGTGGCTTTCAGTACTTCCACAGTAAGTGTTAATATCATATTCCCCTCTCTTCCAGAGAGTCTGTGCGATGTGCTGATTTAAAGCATCTTTAGTTGTCTGGTCAATCATATTTAATCATTCCTTTCTGTGATTATTATTATATCACATAGTCAGTTGTTTGTCAATAGGAAATTTAAAATTATTTTTTAACAGTTAATTCACTTTCCAGAGGAATAACTTCCTTATAACGAGGTATCATATAGGTACATCCAGTTTGTGGGTCAACTGCAAATAAGCATCCACTTTTTACATCGCTATTACTCCAAGCCTGTATTCTCATTAAAGGTGTGTTAAATGGAGTTCCATCTTTTTCATCGTAGAACAATTCATCCTCACAAACATGAGCAGAATGATTTCGGCACTCAAACATTTCGCCAAGAGGAATTTTTTCCAGAGGCACTCTATTACGCCAACGCCCATGGTATTGATTGCAAGCCAATAGATTACAGCCCACCAAATCATATCTTCTCACCTTTAGACTGAGGATGCTTTATCAGCTTCTTACCACAGCATCTGCAATAGTTCCACCGTGGACTCTTGCAAAACTCTACTTCTTTGTAACCGCATGAAGTACATTCGTACACAGCTTCAAACAAATCTACATGATGAAGGATGTATTCTGTATCGCCTACACTACAGTTTATCTCTACGATTTTAAATCTGTCTGGGTCAAAAGGAAGTCTTCTTAAGTATCTGTCAAGAGCCTTCTGTGCAAAGCACTTTCTATCGTAGTATTTTCTTTCTCTTGCTGTAAGGTCGCTTCTGAAGACATTACCTACAGTGTCATAGATTGCATAAATCTTAAAGTTCTCCATTATAATCCTCCGCTTTTAAACAAATTGTATTCACATCTGATTCTACTATTAAGGTTGTCTTAACAGGAAATACGATGTCATCATCTGAAAACAGTGTTAAATCATAGTGTTCGTTGTCTATCGCATTACATTCTGTTCTACTGGAACATCTCTTCGGTAATTTGGTATATATACCTCCTGCATACTTAAAACTCTGTTCTGATTTAATGTCTTTAAATTTTGCTCTTGGTAAATCTGTCTTATCTATCACTGTCATATCAGTGTACCTCCTTGATTTGATATATTTATTATAACACAGTCTTCTTTATTTGTCAAGTGGTTTTTCATTATTTTCTTTATATTTTGGACAGAACAAAAGTTTGCCTGTTGAATTCAGATAAGGAGTCAAATCATAACTCTTCCAATTCTTTGACGGGAAAAGCCTTTCAATATATGGTACAAATCCCATCGAACCTCTTTTAAGTGTATCGTCTACTTGAAGTCGGGTGTTGTACCAATTGCTTTGCTCAAAGTAAACAAGGTCTCTTTTCCTTATAAAAAGTTGGTCAACCTCTTTTTCATCTTTTATCAATCGACAGTAACAATACGTCCGATTAAAACGGAAGAGACGAATTGCATCTCTTAAAACGCAGATGTAAAAAACAGAAACCCATGCAGGTACACCACAAAATATTATCAGAAGAGCTTCTCCAAAATCATTGAAGCTTATTTTATCTGAGATACGGTTATCTGTTGCTATAACCAATACAACTATAGTCTGTAGGATTGTAACAAATAAGGCAACCATAAGAATAGTTTTTATTGATAAAGTAATCATTCTTCCTCCTCCTTATACTTTTTCCCACATGTCTTCAAGGTTTGGAGAGTCGAGCACGATAGCATCTACTCCATTTAATCCTGTATCATTTTTGAAATTGCGAAATGCTATCTCAGTCGCTTCTTCTAAATCATCTGCATCCACTACATAGTCTGTGTAAATTCCAATACAATATTTAGCCATATTAATTCCTTTCTATCAAATTCTTCTGCTCTTCAACGATATAATTGATTCTATCAAAGATATCTCCACAGTCTTTCAGTTTTCCAGAAGAGACGAAAACTCTGCTTGTGTTCTCAATCTCTTCATGGATTGCATGATTGATTAACTGCTCTAAGTATAACGCTCTTTGTCGCTAATATTAGTACCACAGCTATTCTTTACATCTAAGGCAACAGCCTGAATCAACTCATAGCTATTTGTGTGCTTATAGAGTATCCACTTTTCACGTTCAACCATTATGGGCATTTTCTTCAACTCCTATCAATTCTATTATTCTTTCCATAAAGTGTGGAGGAATTGCTTCACCGATAATCGTGCGAATAAATGTATCAGTAGAGCCTTCAGGAAAATCAATATCCTCTGGTATAGACGAAACAATAAATGTTTCAAGTAGTGTAAGCACTCTCGGATCAGAATATGTCCCGTCTGCCTGCAAATATCCTGGGTGTACATTATTGTGGGAGCTTATACTTCCACAGTATGTTGTCCGAGCTGGACAAGGCTGATCCCAAACCATTCGCTTAAAGATGTTGTGAAAGCCCTTAATTCTAGTGCCATCTTCTTTTTTAGGATAATAAACCTCATTTGCAATAGCACTTTTTCCCGGTTCAGTATGTCGCATTGCTAATACTGCTCTGGGGTTTTGTGGCTTTGCAAAGTGCCATTTGATACCTGAATCTTCACCTGGCTCCAACGAGGGTAAGTGACCGATAGCTTCTTTAAGTGTTATTTCTTTTTCTGCTTGCGGCCAAGCCCAGTGCAGCTCTTTTTTCCACATCTTTATGATAGCACGAGGTCTTGATTGTGCTATGCCATAGTCTTTTGCATTAAGCACTTTGATCTCAATATTGTAAATGTCGCTATACTTTGACCGTAATATTTGTTCAAGTGTGTAATAGCTATCCTCATAAGGGAAAAGCATTTCTATGAATTTCGGAACATTCTCTATCAACACATAATTGAAGTCACAGGCATCAATTACATCAAGTGCTTCAAAGATAAGAAAGTTACGACGATCCTTTTCATATTGTTGTTGTCCCTTATTCTTTCCGAGTGTGCTTAAACCTTGACACGGTGGGGTTGCAATAAGTAGTTCGGCTTTACTTTCGTTAGCAATTTTGATTACCTCATTCTTGATTTCATCGTCTGTTATATCACCGCATATCATTCTTGTTTCAGGATAGAAGAAAGAATAACACTCGGCTCTCTGCTTGACAAGTTCATTAGCAACGATTACAGACACTTTATCCTCATGCACTCTTAACTCGCCAATTCCTGCACTTGAAAACAAAGAAATAGCTTTCATTTTTTTAGGCATCCTATTTCACCTACGATCCTTTCTATCATCTAAGATACTAATAGCAACATCTAATTTTCTTACCATTTTACTTGCATGATATTTCATGATTTAACTCCTTAAATTTTTTTGATGGCTCGTATCTTTCACATCTTTCCCAGTCTGTACGGTCTCCCGAAGTATCTATCTTTTTGAAGATGTGTTGATTAGATGAACCTCTGAACTGTAAATTTAAATCTTTCAGTTCTTCTTTATATTCACCTGCCACAATATAATCAATATTCTTGAATAGGTCTGGACTGAATAATTGATTTGCTATTTGATTTTCAAGGTAATCCATAGTATATCCTGTCCACATCCAGATATCCTTATTAGGATACACTTCCTTGACTGCCATGCATAATGCTGTAACAGCGTCTTCATTCTGAAGAGGCTCGCCTCCAAGGATAGATAATCCCTTAATATAGTCTGGTTTCATCAGCTCTATGATTTCATCAATGGTTGACCGAGTGAACGGCTTACCATAGTTAAAGCCCCACAGTTCATGATTGAAGCATCCCTTACAATGAAGAGTGCACCCAGAGAAGAAGATTGAAACTCTTATCCCTTCTCCATTTGCTATATCCATAGCGTTTATCTTAGCATAATTGCTCATGTGTTTCCTCCTTATTTCTCGATTAAGAGTGTTGAATTAACACCTTCTACGTGCAAGTCTTCATTAAGGCAACAAAGGATGCCACTGTTGGTCACTGCGTTCCAATCTATTTCAAGATTTGATGCTACTTTTGTGAAATATGCCCCTGCAAAAATAACCTCGTTTGTTCTCAAATCTGTTGTATCAAAGGTGGTCTTGAACATATCCCCAATCTTGATTTCTGAAATTTTCTTTGATTCTTTTGTTGGATTTACAAATTTAATCTGTCTCATGGTTAACGTCTCCTTTTCTATTATTCAAACTGTGTACCCAAATCTATTCGGATGTTACCGCCATCATCAATTGAACTTTCTTCAGAGCGGAAGCGGTCTGTTTGTATTGCAATTGGATGTTCTTCAAAGAACTTAATCATCATCTGCTTAAACTCTTCATACGTCATTATCAATTCCTCCTTTAATTAACTGTATGCATTTCGCAAATGTATTTATTATAACCCATTGCCCTTTTTCTTTCAATATATTCTTCTGCTTTTTCTTGACTATCGAATATTATTTCTAAGTCTTTGAACCAATGACCATCATAATTATAGAAGTCAAAGACTAACCACACTTTCATATTATCAATTCCTTTCTGTAGTCCTCTTGACTACATTCTTATTATAGCATATCTTAATCGGTTTGTCTATAGCCAAATTATACAAAGAAAATAAAATAGTCAAAGCATTTATTCAACACTCTGACTAAAAATCATTTAAGCTTCATGACAATCAAGGTGAACGTATCTATCTTTTATCTCGTTTGTTCTTCCTTGATTCCAGAAGTTTGCACCAATATCCTTTATACCCTCGGTTTCCCGATATTTATTAGGGGAGTGGACTATACAATCGTTATTTTATAAATAACCCCTGCATTATAGTCTCTGAACGTTCTCGCCTCAGCATTACCTGTTAGGGAGCTTCGATGCGTCTAAGTGACTTGCACACTTGGTTACTCCTGTCTTAGTTGTTTTTATGGTCTCTATCCCTTTCAGAACTTGATGTTATTAACATGTGCCGCAATTCACGCTCACCCTTTCGGGTCACGTTGTAGCCTACTAAGATTTATGGGAGCGTTCCCGCAATTTCGCAGGTTTAACGTGGACTATATTGTTAGTTTAATCCACATGTACGTCTTGCTACGGACATCTTTGTATGGTCTTTATTGCCGCAGTTTGGACACTGCCAGTCAAGTTTACCGCCTTCATCAATAATCTTTATTTCTCCATCATAACCACAATTCATACAGTAATCAGACTTAACGTTTATCTCTGCATACAGAATGTTATCGTAGATGAAGTCTATTAACTGTCTCACTGCTGTTACATTATTGGAAAGATTAGCCGCTTCTACATATGAAACAGCACCACCAGTACTAAGGTCTTGGAACTTGCTCTCAATGGAAAGCTTCCCAAAAGGATTCACCTCTTCAAATACTGGAACATGGTAACTGTTCGTTATATAGTTTCTGTCATGACCATCGAGCTTTTCAAAAATATCATCACCAAACTTCTTCTTCAAGCATTTGGCAAATCTGTAAGTCGTACTTTCAATTGGTGTACCGTATGGTGAGTAATCAATATCTTCCTCTGCTTTCCACTGGTTACACTTGTCATTCAAGAACTTCATTATCTGGAGACCGAAAGCCTCTCCTTTACCTTTATCAGTATGACTGTGATGTGTCATAAACTTTACTGCTTCATATAACCCTGCATAACCAAGGCTTATTGTTGAATAACCATGGTGCAGAAGTTTGTCTATCTTCTCGCCTTTCTTAAGTCTTGCGAACGCTCCGTGTTGCCAGAGAATCGGAGCAACATCTGAAAGCGTACCTTCAAGATGTTCATGTCTACACTTTAAGGCTGTATGACAAAGTTCTGTTCTTTCCTCCATGAGTTCCCAGAACTTATCCATATCTCCACCAGAAGAGAATGCTACATCTGGTAATGAAATGGTAACAACACCTTGATTGAAACGCCCCCAGTACTTAGGCTTACCATCATAATCTTTTGCATTTGCTATGTTGCCATACTTTTCAGTGAAACGGTCAACTGTAAGGAAACTTCGACACAATAGCATTTCTGCTATCGGACTATATCTTCATTCACTATTCTGTTACCAAATAATAAATGCTTGGCACTTCCATTTAATGGGATTACATCAAGCTAATCTCACTTGAAGACCAACCCTTTTACAGGCTGTACTCTACTCAGTTACTCCTACAAGTCTTTCTCTCGTAGTACCCTTTCGATAGTCTCTGGATTTTCTTCAGCATATTCAAAATCATATTTGTAATTGTTCGACATCTTCACACTCCTTTAGTATGAATATGCTGAAGCTTAACACAGGATTATTTCTTTTATGAACCTTCCCTGTTAGCACTAATATTCAACGCCATTTCCTGCATCTACTGAACGTTATTAGCACACCCTATTTTGTAAGTTCACCAAGTTTTACATGAGCTGTGGTGTCGTTCTTAACCCATGCATCCGTAGACATCGCCATTCTTAAGCTCAATCATCTTCTTCTCAGAGATAAAATCTGGAGCAAGTCTGAACGATGCACACTTTGCCGCTAAGTTGGTGAGGTATTCATACTCTCCACCCTTCATATTATCTTCTTCAAGGACATATAAAAGCTTCGGGAACTCCTGCGTAACCCATACGCCCTGCTCATTCTGAAGACCCTTGATTCTCTGCTTAAGGAATTCTTCTATGAGCATTGCCAGTTCCTTCTTATACTCTCCACCTTCATCACCGAGATACATGAACACAGAAATAAACGGAGTCTGACCGTTTGTTGTACTCATGGTATTAATCTGATAATTAAAGGTCTGAACGGAGTCCTCGATTTCTTTTCTAAGGTCTGCTTCTGCAAAGATTTTCTGAGTAAATTTATCAAATCTCTCATACTTCTTCAGAAGAACTTCGTAAGATTTCCTTACAAAAGGAGCGAGATGACCAAGGTTGATAGATGTACCACCATACTGACTGCTTGCCACTGCTGTAATAATCTGTGTAGCTATTGTCATTCCAGTCCACAGTCTGTGAGGGCAGTTGATAGCCTTCTTATTTATTACTGTACCGCTCTGCAACATGTCCTTCAGATTCACCAAGCAACAGTTTGTTATAGGCTGAATGAAGTAGTCTGCATCATGGAAGTGAATCTCTCCTCTTTCATGAGCCTCTACTACTTTTCGTGGGAGCAGAAGCCTCTTAGTGATATCAGTACTTGTGATACCTGCTACGTAATCACGCTGAGTAGTGGCGAGCTGTGAATCCTTATTACTGTTTTCTGAACTCCAGTAATCGCTTTTGTTCCCAAGCATTTCCATAATAACATTATCTGTTGTGTTGGAAATATCTCTCTTTATTTTATGCTTGAATCGGTACGTGATGTACGCCTTTGCTACTGCATGGTCATAAGACATCAGTACATCCTCAACTACGTCCTGTATCTCTTCCACCGAGATAATTGTTTTGTCCTTTATTCTCCTTACAACATCTGCCGTGACCTTGTTTGTCTCAGAATTTAATTCTTCACCTTCTTTGAACTTTCCATACACCTCTTTAAAAGCTCTACTTAAAGCAGAGTGTATCTTTCCTTTCTCAAAAGATACCTCTGTACCATTACGTTTTACTACAATCATAAGCAAACTTCCTTTCGTGTTAAAAATAATAAGAGTAGCATTTCTACTACTCTTATATTATATCATATTTTAGTTATAATGTCAAGCACTTATAAAAGATTTTTCAAGAAGTTTTCTTGCTGTGGTCATGACAATGTGATTGCATATCTTACCAAATCTATCTCCACCGATAAGGTCTATCACTTCTGGTTCTTCCTTGATGCAGTCTGCAAATATTCTCTTTGGAAGGTTCTTGGCGATAGTTCCCATATCCTTTCCTTCCCACTTAGCAGGGAGAATGCCTTCATCTATCATCTTAAGCAGTTCCTTGTTGATTCTTGCTTCTGTTACAATTGACTTCACAGTTTCCTCAGCCTTTGCCTTAGCTTCAATTTCCTCTGGTGAAAGACTCTTCTTAGCCTTTGAGTGTTTTGTTTCTGCAAACTTCTCGCCAACAAACTTAATTGATTTGTTGTCACCCTTAACAACAACACCTTCACCAAATTCTCCACCGAGAGCGGTTTTACCTACGAAGCTGAGGCAGTGTTCATAGCTCTGGAATTCTCCTTCGTAGAATGTTGTAACAGTAGGAAGACCAAGCTGTTCAGCAATATCATAAGCAAGCTTAGGATTCAGATATCTTTCCTCAGACAGTGAGTAAAGGTCGAAGACATACATCTTGTTTCTGGTTTCATCTGGATACGGAACAGCATGTGAAACATTCCATTCACCATAAAGAATAAGGTCTGTACCGAGAAGAGCTTTTACCTTTTCTTTATCAAGCTTCTGTGCGTAGAAGTAGAAGTTACGTAGACTGTTCTCTGGAGTAAGAATATTATTTCTACTCTGAGCAACGATGCAATCCTTTTCAGCGTCATAACGGATACCGCAGTTAGCTCCGTCAATTTTCTCTGTGATTGTAATAGGTTCACCCTTTTCAAAGAGAGACACATTACTTTCCTTAAGTCTTTCGATGTCACGATATTTCTTCATTTCCATAAATTATTACTTCCTTTCCATTGACATATTGTATTGATTCATTTCATAATCTTTTGTTATTTCATCTTCGATTACTACACCGAAGTATTCAGCTATCCAGTCTGCTATTGACTTGTATCTGAACCTGTTTTGTATTTTACCTTCATTCCAAGGATAAGCGATGCATACAGGCTGATAAGCACCGCCTTTTAAGTTCTTGTGATAGTCGTCAAAAACATAATCGAACATCAGCATCTGCTTATTTGTTGCACGAATGAGACGGTCACTTACATCTATATTCTGGAAATTTCTTTTTAAGAAACTCTCCTTCTTTGGAATATTGATACACGGTGTGGATGTGACCCACCATACATGAGTATTATCTATCAACCACTGAATGGCTTTCTGATTGATAACGTGTACTCTCTTCCACATTTCCTTATCTTCAAAGTACGTAGGGATTATTTCTCTTGCCTCTGGTTTCACAAATTGCTCAATATAATAATCCTTGATGTCATCAATCTTCAGATTGTCATTGAACTTTTCATTATAGTGTGCAAGCACGGCTTCAGTAGTATTGCATGTTACATTATCTATGTCGATGCCGACTTTGATATCAAGTTTTGACATTCAATCCCCCCCTTAATGGAACAAATGAGATATCCCTTGCTCTATCAGTTGTTCTATTATTGCCATAAGATAACCTATAACTAAGGCTTTCAGATATATTCGGGAGAAATTTTCCAGTGAGACAGATGCCTTATACCAGAAATGAGCTTTATTCTTTTTATCTGATTTGGTTTCATCAAGTTCTCCCTCTTTAAATTCCTTCCACGATTTATCGAAAATGTTATTTGATATTATAGCCGCAGATACAACTAAGAAATAGATAACAATTAATACTACTCCTACAAGTAACACTTCTCTCTTCATCGACTCGTACCTCTTTTCACTACCACGCCTTCCTCTTCGTCTTCTTCTACGACGAGAGGAACTTCTGGGTCTTCATCCTCTTCTTCTGAAACCTCTTCAACAGGCTCTTCTGAAACAGTTTCTTCTTCTGGTTCTTCTTCTGAAACCTCTCTTGCGATTACTCTTTCGGCAGGTTCTTCTTCGATTTCAAAATCACCTTCTGATTCATCTGTTACTTCTCTTGTAATGTTTCTATCTGGTTCTTCTTCTGTTCTGAAGCAGTCTGTAACGGACGCTAATGAGGCATTGATGTTATCCTGTATCTTACCATTTGTCTCATAATCTACAACCATTACGCATAACGCCAAGATAAGAGCGGAAGTAAAGCTATAGAGCAAAAACAGATGTGTCTGATTCTTCTTATCATAATGAATACTGAATATCAGATTGCCTATTCCCCAGATTACAAAGGCGAAAGGGAATACTATGATTGAGAGGACAAGGTTTGCAAAGAACTTGAACACATCGTCAACCTTTTCTCTCTCTTCGCTTTCATGCCATATGCTTTCCATGATATTGAAGCATCGGCTACCGAACCATACAGCATATCCAGATGGAGTAGTGCTGTCTACTCCACCGTCTGCTGTTCTTACCTTTCTTGAAAATGCCGGACAAATAATGTCCAGTATCTGTAGTGTCTTTTTTAAGTTATTCATCAGCGTTCTCCTTTTAAAGTCTTAACTGTAACGAAAGTTACATCTTTACTTGCAAAATCAATTACTTCATCATGTCTGTTTGTGTTTGTATCCGCTCTTAAGATTGCACATACATCTTCAAATTTGTTCACACCATTACGCATCTGCTCTGCTACACCACCATAAGGAAGAACATTATAGCACTTAGCAAATATCATAATGCTTCTGTCATCTGTGATACCATGTTCATGAGCATCATCTACAATGGTTCTCATATAATCCACAGCATAATTGTACTGTGTTTCTATCATTGTATCATTGTCAAGAAGTTCTGTGTAGAAGTTATACTCATTGCTATTTTCTACGATAACATGACTATCCCACCATGCATCTGTGTTATCCAGATATTTTACAAATCCTGTATTGTATTTGTTAGCAATGTTTGTGTAAACGTCTGGATGTTCACTGTATAAATATGAGAGCATCTTCTTAGCGTTTGAACCATTCCACTGACATAAACCAAGAGCTAAAGCTCCGTTATCATTTGGTCTGATTGCATTAGCACCGAGAGACCCTGTTTCAAATTCCTTATTGATAGCAAGGCATTTCAGAATAGTTTCCCCATCCTTATTATCATTTCCATTGAAACCTTCATAGTCGCCATAGTCATTTGTTACACCCATGGTTGAAGCTACATCAGCCTCTTCACCGTAGTAGTTGATAGAGAAGTCAAGGTGAGTACCAGTACTCATACCTGTTGAACCGATAACACCTATCTTATCACCCTTGCTTACTCTCTGACCAACTTCAACATCTATTTCTGAAAGATGACCATAGAAGAAGTCATGCGCTCCGTCATCACAGTGAACCTTGATGTACTGTCCATAGCCCTGTGAGTAACCCCAAGGATTTTCCCAGTCGGCATATTCTACAGTGCCATCGCAAGCTGAGTAGATATTGTCATCTTCATACGGCACAAGGTCAAGAGCATCATGCCAACGGTCTGTATCCCAACCCTGTATTGATGTTACGCAGTATCTTCCTTTGAGAGGGAACATAAATTCTGTGTTTGCTGTTGGAAGATTTTCCTTATCTTCCTTCATCTCTTCTGCAATCTCAATGGTGTAGTAGTCATCGTTCATGCAGATATTATGCATTTTGCCATCAGTTGTTTCTACCTGTAAACCATACATGCTTAACTTCTCAGAAGTTATCCAAGTCCAACTAATGGTGATGTCCTTGTCAATATCAGCATTAAGAGGTTTCTTCTTGCTACCGATAGTGAACTGTGTACATAAGCTCTTCTGGTTCTTTACAAGGTCATAATCCTTATCGCCAACTGAAACTAAATCAGAGAAGTTTCTGTGTTCCATTTCATTGTCAACGTAGTAATAAATCTGTCCTTGATTAAGAAAAGCCTTTTCTCCATCGAGATTAGTTTTTGCGTCCACGGAGAACACAATCTTTTCAATCTTCTGCCCCTCTTTCCACTCATTGTTGAGTTCATCAGAGAGGTTGATGTATAGAGGGCACTGACCTGCTACCCCGTCTACATAACCAGACTGAGCAGTGTCATAGATGAATGTTCCTGCTGTTGCACTTGATACAAAAGCAAGAGCCGCCACTGTTACTTTTACCTTGTTCATATCCCTTTAATCCTTTCTGTTTATTTTTATTGGTTTTTCTATGTTCTTATTATAACATACCTCAGAGTGTTTGTCAATAGGTTTTTTAAAAATTTTTCGGGAGTGAAATTAATCACCCCCGAAACTGAATCAGCCTCTTGCTTCAAGGATATCAGCCAGAAGATTATCCATCAGTCTTCTTGCTTTCATCTTCATCTGAACTTCGTTATTTGTATTGTAGATATCATAATCATAGACAGAATTATCTTTACCTGTTCTCGGTTTAGACATAGTTTCTGATTCCCACGATAGCTTCAAGCTGAGGATATTATCTCTTCCCATTCTTCGCCCTGCTTTATCAAGCTTTGCATATCTTGCAACAGTAGATTCAATACCAGAAGAGCAAGGGAACTCTACAATAAGGAAGTCTGTTGCAAACTCACCTGCCTCGAACTGTTCGATAACTCCAAGTAAATCCTTATATAGAAGATTCTTGTAATCATCAAGAGCCTTGGCTAAGGTCGTAACCAATTCATTCTCTTGGGTCGTCATCTCATATCCAAGTCCTTGTTCAAGAATCCAAGATGCAAGATTTTGATACGTGTACCAAGTTATTGTATATCTCTCTCGAATACATTCCTTGAACATTTCTATGAGCTTCTTTGACGTTGAAGAAACAAATATAATATTCTTTACCAATTAATCTTCCTCCTCTTTTAAAATGAAGCGAAACCCATCACACCACTTATTGGTGTATGGTCTGTCACACAGCTCACGCAGAGCGCAATTGTCACAACTATACCAGTTTCTATCTTTTTCGATTATCTTTAAAAAGGACTGCATTTCTTCTGGCGTTGCTTTTCTTGTTTTTATCACCTCATTCTGAGTTACATTGTCCATATTCTTATCCCACCTTCCTGTTGGATGTTGCTTTTCCATACTCTTATTATAGCATAAGAGTATGGATTTGTCAACCCCTAATTTTAAATTTTGTAATCCATTCATCCATTTCTCCAGTTTCTTCCCAACCTGTTTCGGTCTTTCTCTTTCTTGGCTGAGGATTTGTTTGACATAACATCAGCTTAAATGGAACAATAGTTGACATATCGTAGTCTCTCTTTTTCATCTTGAATCTTTTTGTTTCTCCAGTACCAAGGTCTATACATAAAACTACTGGAGAATACTTTGTATTGATGTCGCAGATAAAATAGATTCCTTTCAACTTTGGATTTACATTCTGGATTACTCCTGTCATTTCGTACTGAGCCTTCAACAACTGTTCCAGAGGAAGGTGTTCGTTTGGTATCTTTGAGATAAGCTCGTTCATAAATCCTTCTTCATCAGTAATTGTATACTGCTTCTCTGTTTCCTTAGCATACTTTCTGACGAAGGCATCAATATAAATATTCTTATCCTTCTTGATAATCTTCTTGAACTTATCTTTATCATATCTGGTCTGATATAATTCATATATATCCTTCAAATACTTTGTCTTACCAAATTCAGAGAAGTAATCAAGAGTGATTAAAGGTTCGATAATATTCTTTGGAAGATTTTCTTGTTTCAAGAAGTCAAGGAATGATTTATATTCTTTGTCTTTTAAACTATAAAGAATATTAGCCGCTTCCTTTGGCATTCCCTTAATAGAACTCAGACACATAGATATTGTTTTGTCTTCTCCGTTTACAACAAATCCTCTGTTATCCTGTCTGAATTTGAATGGGAGTTTTTTGTATCCGAAACATTCTACAGCTTCTACAGACAGAGCCATTATCTTATCTTTACTGTCCTTACGGTAGTAATGGTTCATTGCTACTTCATAAAACTTGGCTGTGTGATGTGCCTTGAACCATGCTTGATAGAGACTGTCACCTGCCATGGAATAAGCATGAGCAGAGTTGAAACCATATGATGCTGAAGCTTCTATAACCTGCCAGACTTCATTAAATCTGTCAAGGTTTCCAAACTGTTCAAGCCAACCTTTACGAAGCTGTTCTTCAAGATGTGCTTTCTTTTCACCAACCAACTTCTTCTTTGAGATAGCCTTGATAACTCCGTATGTCTCACTCATTGAGACGCTAAGGTAAGACAGAATCTTCATGATACTTTCTTGATACAGAATGAAGTGAGCTGTGTCTTCAAGAAGGTTATCAAGTCCTTCCTCACCAATACTGTATTCCCACCTATTCAAGAAGGTATTCAAGAGCGGAGCGAACGATGGTCTGATTGCGGCAATAAAAGAACTAAGTTCTGTAATATTCTTTGCCTTATACTTTTTCATTTTATTTGATGTAGATTCTTTTTCTAACTGGTTGACACAACAAGTAATTCCTTTTTCATAAATGTTCCATGTTAAATTATCACCTTTAACCATGGTCTTTAGCTCTTCAAATGTAGGAACTGGTTGACCGATGCTTTCAAAGAATTCGTTTGTCAAAGATACAGCATCAACAATGAGGAAGTCATCTTTAACATATCCGTAAGCATCAAGATATCCTCCCTGTACACAAGCACATATCGTTCTTTTATTTGTATTCTCAGAAATAGCACTAACCAGTCCAATCTCTTCTAATATATTTCCAGAAAATACCAAATGTCCGCACGGGTGGCACTTAAGATTGATTGTAATTTTCTGATAGTCAATGCTCTTTCGGTATAAATCAGCATATTCTTCTGAGATATAATCCTCAACATTTATGCTGTCTCTATCTTCTTCACTTGTATGTTTTAAATCTAATAAGTATGCATCAATACACTTAGAAACTGCATCAGAATCTGAAGGCGAGACCCCGTTTGCCTTTGAATAAAGTTTCCATGCAGATTTTACCTTCAGCTTTTCAATTGTCATAAGAGGATAGCAACCATGTTCTCCAAGTAATTCCTTTGCCGCACTAACGAAGGGCGGTTGCTCTGCGATATTAAAATCACAGTCTGGCATTTGCCCTGCTAAGACTCTCTCCGCAGTGATGAAACGTTCTGGATACATAGGCACATCTGAATTGAATCTGTCAAGTGTAGTATAACCTAACAGCTTGTTAGTGTAGAACGAACCCATTGAACCTCTTGATGTAGTTGTAATCTTACCATTGTATTTTTTTACAGCTAAATCAATAAGAGCATGATTGAATAAGAAGTAGTCTACCACTCCAGAGGAAGTAACTTCCTTTGCTTCCATTTTAATACCTGCAACTCTTTCCTTAGATTTGACAGGTTCTTTCTTATATGCTTCATTGAGTAAGCTGTGATACTTCTTAACTCTCTCTTCATAAGAAAGTTCTGGATAGATGTTTGGAATCTTGAACTTCTTATCTAAAACAATCTCTTCACAGTCATCTACGAATACATTTGTATTCATGATTGCTCTATAGATTTCTTCATCAGACAGAACTCCCTGTTCTTTGAAGCGAGAGATGATTGTATCTACGTCTGGAAAATCCATGTACCATCCGATTTCATCAGAGTAATAGTTCTCGTCGTTATACTTATACAAGAGCATCATCTTTCTTTTAATCATGCCCTCGTCACCTACATAATGACTATCGAGACCGCAGATAATATCTATTCCATGCTTTCTGGAAAGGTCAAGGATATGAGCATTAAGTTCTTTCTGTTCATCAGTATTATGATACTGAAATTCAAAGAAGAAATTCTTTCCAAAATGTTTTGCTACCTTTAACCAGATATCATCTGCGTCTGGATATTTCCATCCTGCGACGCAGGCAGAAGTGATGATAAAATCATTCGGGTCTTCTGCCAATAAAAGGCTAAGGTCAATTCTTGGCTTCATATAATAGCCGTCGATGTTCGCCATACTGATAAGGTAGTTAAGTCTTCTTCTACCTTTTGCAGTCTTTGCTACTATAATCATGTGACAATTAGACTTGTCTTTTTCAAATCTGTCCTTTACCCAGTAAACTTCTGCTGAATGTCTGTATTTCAACTGTTCACTCTGAGCAAGGTCATATACTGCGATATGGTCTCCCTGCCATCCATGTTCTCCAGAGAATAGACATTTACTATTCAATTCCTTTATCCTTTTGATGTAATTAGGATAACACTCACCACTGTCTGCCAGTCCATAGTTACTGCTATCAGTATGCTTATGATAGTTTTCAAAGTACATATGTTCAGAATAATCATCTGCACTGTATGGAAACTTGAAAGACAGTGAAGGAATAATCTTTGTGATTAAATCCTTGTTATACATATAATACATCCCCCCCTTAATAAATAAAAATAAGACTACCTTTCGATAGTCTTATTATAGCATATTCAGATAACTTTGTCAAGTACTTTTAAAAATTTTTATCCGAAGAGAATACCCCAGACCGTTTCAAACCAGTCGAAAACACCGATGCTCATAACAGTAAACATATTATCCCCTCCTTTCTATGATGTTATTCATTAATAACCGAGTCCTCTAAGGAAATCTCTAATCCAGTCTAAAAAACCTAAACTTCTGCTAATAGTCATAGCTTACACCTCCATTCCTTCAATCTTTGCTATGATGTCTGTGTCTTTAACAATCTTAAGCTTCTCGCCATTGATTGACACATCATCACCAGAATAGTTTTCTATCACTACTTTGTCACCGACAAAGATATCTGACACTTCATTACCAACCGCAAGTACATCTGCGAACTTCGGCTTCTCATTCTTTGAACTGGAAAGAATAACTCCTCCTGCGGTCTTATTCTCCACATCAAGCATCTTTACCAGTACCTTATTACCCGTAGGCTTCACATTGTTAATTGTCATATTATATCATATCCTTTCAAAATAATCTATTGCAAGATGAATTCCTAAGAAGTTTTCTTCAATAGTTCCTACCACTCTGACATCACCCGTAGGGAATTCGCCTTTACATTTCCACTTAACCCCAATAGTTCTATCTGGCATTATCAGTTTGTAGTGCGTTCCATTTTTCATCGGCTCGCATTTGTAATAACCTTCCTTAAGGTCTATACAAACACGAATAGGATTGAAACCTTTACCACTTATTTTATTTATTGCCATAATCTCCTTGGCAAAAGACTTTATCTGCTTCGGAGTTATAAGAAAATCAACTTCATCATCTGTTTTGAATTCATACGTGCTTAAGATTCTTTCAAGTTCACGCATAGTTTCATCGAAAGATTCTTTCTCGAAGAATACACCTGCTGAATTCTCATGCCCTTGAACTGTAGCTCCTGCCTGTTCCAGTAAGATTGAGAAGTCTTCTACTCCATCACAACCACGCATAGAGCCTGCATAGCAATCCTCATACTCATTGATTACAATAGCAGGCTTACCATACTTACCTGCTATCTTGTTAGCTACAACGCCACAGAACTCATTCGGACAGCCGATAAGAACGCATACCTTATCTCCTTCATATAGATTGCTAAGGTCAACACCTTCAACAATTTCATCCTGCTTCTCTTTATTATCTTTCAGCTTCTTCAACGCCAACTTAATATCAAGCTCATTGTCAGAAGTGAAGAATCCCTTAACCAAATCATTCTGTTTCATTCTCATTGCCGCATTAATCAGCGGAGCTATTGAGAAGGACACAGCCTTTGAATTAAATGGGAATCCTCCCACTATCTGCTTTATAGCAGGACTTGTGTTATTCTTGAATGCCTCGGAACAGATATATCTATTTTCTGGAACAGATAAATCCATCATATCTCCGATGATACCTACTCCTGCATATACTACAAGGTCATCAGCATAGCTTGTAAGGTTGTTTATATCACAATACTTACAGAACTTCCAGACTACACCGCTTCCAGAAAGGGAAGGGTTCTTACTGTCCATAGATGAAACCAGTATAACATTATCTGGCATTTCACCATGCTTATGATGGTCTAAGATAATGAAGTCTATATCTGGATAAGCCGCATAAACATCATATTTATCTATGCTGTCTACTATGATACACTTAGTAACTCCGCTCATATCTAAATCAGATATACCATGCTTCTTACCTATGTTTCTCTTAATCCTCAACCTACTTGTAAAGTTCTTCAAGTATCTGAAGATAACTGCCGTAGAAGTTTCACCGTCACAGTCTGAATCTGCTATGATAGTTATTGTTTCCTCATTCTGAATCCATTCTTCAAGCTTGTTGTATGCTTTATCTATGTTGACCATAGTATCATAATCAATAAAGCTCTCCTCGCTCGGATATAAGAACGAGGAGATATCCTGTATGCCTCTTGTTTCGGCAATCAATCCAAGAAGATTACCATTTTCTTTTGTTGCGTCTACTTTATATGTTACCACTTGATTTCTCCTTAATTAAAAACTCTTAAAAAATCTGGCAATGTCATTTCATTATGGATATATTCTACAGTTTCATCGACAGACCAACGCTCATTGTTTATGATATAAACATCTTCCTTAGTACCGAGACGATATTCTTCAAACTGTTCTATATCAGAAAGAATTCTTCTGATTACTTCTGCATAATCTGGATTACTATTCCTCTTCTCTCTCTCATAATATCTCTTAAGCATAGTTTCAGTGTTTACCCATAACTTTACTACTAATCCACTGTCATGACCTTGTTCCTTTATCATTCCTGCCAATGATGACGCACCAGACGCATCTGCTATGCAGACATACCAGTTTTCTTTATCTTCAAGAGCATCCTTAATTTGAGAATCTTCAAACCAATACTGCCATGTATCGCCATTTGCTACCGTATATTTCTTTAAGCAGAATGTTTTATCCTTCTTTACTTCATAATCATTCGGATGAAAGAAGTAGTTCACACCATCTTCTTCTCCTTCTCGTTTCGGTCTGGTAGTGTGAGACACTATCCTCTTAGCGTATCCTCTTGATACCAATCCTTTAACAACAGAATCTTTTCCTGTGCATGTCATCCCTGTAATTACTAACAGCATACAACCACTCCTTAATGTGAACTTAAGATAAGGTCAAATAAGTCCTCTAAAGTATCCACTGGAACTTCTACTTCCGTATCACCTAACTTCTGAGTGTATGAGAAGAACTCACAATTTTTCTCGAATACAAAGTAGTCAAGCCAACCGTCCTTATCGTTAAGCAATTCAGAGACAAGCTTGATAGTCGTCTCGAAGCAGTCCCAATCGAAGATTGATTCAAACGATGAAGGGAAGACCTTCTCTAAATTGTCAAGCCATTCAAAACATTTCTTTCTCTTCTTCAGAAGTTCAGTCATTGTTTTTACAAACCATTCCTTAGAGATATTAGTTGACATTTCTTTATAAGAAGAGTGCATAAACATTTCATGTCTCTCTAAGAGTCCGTATTCAGCGTCTCTGCTTTCCTTTATAACCTTCCACTTCTGAGAGAAGAACTTTTCCATGTCGTCATCCCAAATATAAGCTTTTCCAAACAGTTTTTTACTTGTTATAAAAGGAAGAACCTTTGGTAAGAACTTTACATCAACAGAGATGAAAGCCCCTTCTCTAAGGTATCCCCCTCTCTGATTATACCATCTTACCTCGATAGGAGTACATCCAAATCTTTCTATCTGTCCTCTTTTTGAGAGGAAATATCTTCCGTCATGGTTTATTCCAATATCCATTAGAGAATCTATAAAACTTTCATGAATACTCTCTATTAAGTAGAAGTATGCTCTGCGTCTTTTATCCATATTATCCTACCACCTCCTTAATAATCTTTTCAAGCTTTCTTATTTCATCCGCTGTCTCTCTCAGTGTGTTAAGCTCGTGCTTGCTTATCTTATCTTTGAGACACGCACTGATTGTTCCATCTATGGCGTTCTTTAAAGTGCCATAGAATCCTTCCCAAGTTACCTTCTCAACCTTCTCACCCGTAGCTTCTCTGGTCTTGAAGTCAACCTTATCAACCATTTCGTATCTTCTTACAATGAACTGGTCTTTGTCACTTGTTAATTCATATCTTCCGCTGTTCTCAAATAAAATCATTTCTTATTCCTCCTAATTAATCTCGATAAAGCAATCTGTTAAGTTAGAATTACAGAATGTGTAACCTTCTTCTTTTAATAGCCCACTGCAATTTACAAAGAAGCAATGTTTGATATAACAATTATGGAATATTACTTCTGAGAAGTCGCAGTCTATGAAGAGATAATCCTTTAAAAACTTTGAGTCTATCAGACCCCTATATTTCTTATTACGTTTGACTTTCATTGTTTACCTCCAGTCATTTATCTTATGTTTATATTATATCACAGCTTATTATGAATGTCAATAGCTTTTTTGAAATTCTTTAAATTAATTCTGTCTGTAGTTCTAAACACTGTTCAAATAATTCTTTGCCACAGTCTACTGGAGCAGATTTATCTGGAAGTTCATCATCATATTCCCAGTTCCACCAGTATATTTCCATGTCATGGAACTTCTTATACATATCAAACCTGCTTGCGCCTTTCAATGTGTTTTCTTTCGGTAAGCTCTTATCGAGCAGGAAGTATATCTTATCTGGATTCAACTGCATAATCAGCTTCGCTTGTTCTTCAGATAGATTATTACTACCAAGAGCAACACTATTCTCGTATCCATATTGGTGGGCGAACATAACAGATTTCTCTGATTCAAATATCAATACAGTCTTTGTTGTGGATAATCCCTTATAATGTTCTGAATATCCATATAAAGTTTTACTCATGTTGCATGGAGTCAGATATAAATACTTCGGGTCATTCTCATTCTCGGTCTCATAATTCCTTCTGCCTTTGATACCAATAATATCTCCTGTTGGACTCTTGATAGGGAAGACTATCCTCTGGGAAACGTCATCATATCTTACATCAAAGAACCTCTGTGTATCATAACCAATACCATCTTTAAAAAACTTCATGCATAAGCCAATATTATACTTATCCATAACAGAATTATCATAAGTTTTTATTTCATCTTCATCCTTGACTTTGTGTTTTATCTTTGAATAAAAGCCTCCGAATAATTCTTTCTTCGGTGCAGATGAATAACTCTCTGTTATCCCTGTGACTTCCTTACATACAGTTATCACATCCTTGAAGGTCACATCTCTTGCTTCCTGTATGTAAGCGAAGATATCACCAGAATATCCTCGCACGAAGTCTTTCACGAATAATGACTCATTGTTCCTAAGCTTGATTGATATGTTATTGATACCGCCTGTTTCAGAAAATCCACAACGAATAGACCCAGAGGAAAGATGTGGCTTATAGAAACCATATCTTTCAAGAACATCCATAATTAAATCTGGATTATTATACAACGTCTCTTTAATTCTCTGAATCATAATTGACCTCCATTAATAGATATTAGCGTGAGCAGGTCTGCACATTGCAATTTCAACGAACGTGCAATTTTCTCCTCGAAACTCTAACAAGTATGCCTTGCCAGAACTACTACTGTTTACACCAGAACGACATTTATCTAAGAATACCATCTTGTAAACCTTCTTCGGGTCTGGTTCATACTCTATCTCTCTCCACTTACCCGTGATTTCATCTTTCTCCAAGCGATAAGGTCTGCAATAGTACTTAGACTTTTTATCGAATTCCACATCTGGGAAACAGTCACGGATGATGATAAGATTTTCCATGATATCTTTTGCGTTCTTAGCATCCGAAAGAACTTCGTTCGTTAAGAACAGGCGGTTCTTATACATAGTCGCACACTGCATTGTGAGAATACAGATAAGGTCATACTGCTTTGCCAGATTATCAAATACTCTGGTCATCTCCTGTATCTGTAAGTCACTTCGACTTGTACCAGAACAATCTTCAAGCTTAAGTACATCGTAGATAACTGTTGAGAAACCATACTTTAAAGCGTAGTCACGTACCTTCTTCTTGATGACGCTGATATTCGGGGAAGCTATCTCTATAAACTTGAAGGACTGCTGAAAACGTTCCTTCCATATCGTCTTCACAATATCAATATAGGTTTTATCCTCTTCTGTGAAGAGACCTTTCATCATTTTCTTTATTGTACACTTAGCATACCTACAGTATCTATACAGTAAGAACGCCATTATCTTAAGCTTGAACTTCTTTACACCTTCCTCATTGGAGATGACAAGAATCTTTTCGCCTGCTGTAGCTAAGGATAAACTCATTTCCATCATCATTGAAGACTTACCCACGGAACTAAATCCTGCTATGATGTTAGTTCCTTTTCTCAGTAAACCCTGTGTTTCATCTGATATGAACTTGAATGTATCTATAATCTTTCCATCCTTATTTGCTCCACAGTTTGAGAATGGAACACCTGTAAGTTCTCCAAACTCACATGACTCTACAAAGTTCTCAAAGTCAATATCAGTTTCATCCAGTACACAAGCATCATTACTTACCTTGAACCTTGACAGAAGTAATTCTCTATGGTCAAGGACTTCCTGTGCCGTGAGCTTTTCATAAAGCTTAAGAACCTGTATTTCTTTTCCATTGAATTCAACAGTACGGAACAGGTCATTGCCATCATTGTACAGTCCAAGAATAATGTTTGACTTGTACAGTGCATCGAAGTATCCATCTGCATTGTTAATATTAACGCAACTGCACATCAGTTCTACTGCTTCGTAACCACCTATTTCATCAAACTTCTCTTTGATTGTATCCGTAAGATTACTTACAATTGATACCTCGTCGAACACTGAGATGTTCAGTTTGTGTAATCTTGATGCAATTGCAAATAAGAATCTTGCATCCTGCGTGATTAAATCTTCCTTCTCAATATTATGTTCCTCTAAGAGTAGAGGGTCTTTGTAAATGCAGGCAATGACATTCGCTTCAACTATGACTCTGTTCTTCAACAATTCTTTAGGATAATCTATACCTGCGATAAAGTTTCCCATAACATAACCTCCTCATGTAATAATATTGGTATAACATGTAATAATATTGGTATAACCTTATAATAAGATTATACCATACTTCAAAACATTTGTCAATATATTTTCTTTATTTTTTTACAAGTAACTTTAGCGAAACCCTTCTGTAATATTTTCGTTATATGTAACAACTGGTTGGCAACTTGTACCAACCAGTCATATAATTGAGAATGATTAAAACTTAAATCATAGAATATAATTCCATGTATGTTTCTTCGTCAATGTTCTTTGTGCTCTTGATTCCCTTCTTCTTAAGGTGAGCAAGTACCTTTTCCTTGAAGTCTGCATTGCTCTTTAATTCAGCAGACACCTTAGCCTTAGCTTCATCAAGAGTTACTGTATCTTCTTCGTCAACGTCAAATGGAACTTCATCTTCGTCGTCTTCTTCTGGGATATTTACCTCTGTATCTTCGCTTGTTTCTTCCAGAGTTTCAACCTGTTCTTCTTCTTCAACTTCTGACTTCATTGCTTCAACAGTAACATCTTCTTCTTCATCTGGGATGCTGTCACTTGAAACATTCTTTGAAGCAGAGATTACTTCCTCTTCCACTTCCACTTCATCAAGAGACTTATTGCTCTTAAGTCTGTCCATGAATGACATAGGTCTTGGATTTCTCTTCTCTTCTGTCTTCTTTGCTTCAATAGCATCTTCAACAGCTAAGATAAAGTTCTGGCAGTATCTATCCATTTCTACCTTCGGAACGATATCTGGGAAGTGAGTCTTAAGGTCGATAGCATAACCGTCATCCTTGAATACACATACTCTCTTCTCGCTGATAACAACGCCCTTCTGTGTATCGCTTCCACCAAATTTTCCCTTAATCTTCTTTACATCCTTAAAGTCCTTTTCCTTGTAGAGGCAACAAGCAATATTTACCTTGTCTTTGATTGTGTTGTAGTACTTCTCAGCAACACTACAAGTAATCTTGTCCTGTGATACACCAGTGAAGATATCAGTGTTGCTCTTCTGCTTGATGTGTCCGATGTAGATTGGCTTACACTTGCACTTCTCTTCTACTACTGCAAAGAAATTCGGGATAAGGTCATTGGCGTAGTTGATACCGCCACCGAAACCACCGAAAGCGTTCTTAATACTTGTAGCCTTCTTAGGAGGATTCTTTTCTGTAGCCATTGCAACAGCTTCCTCATTTGCCTTGTCTACTGTATACTTTTCAAGGAGTCTTACAAGCTCGTCAATGCTGTCGAAAGCAATGAACTTTGTATGTTCGTATGTTGTATCCTTTTCATCAGCAATTGTCTTAAGAGCCTTCATGATGTGCTGATATGTTGGACAACGGAAACATACGTAGTTCTCAGCAGGAGGGTCTGGTTCTCTTCCACAAGAGATGAAGACCGTTCCTTCGTCATAGCCTTCAAAGTTCTTACCCATTTCGTAGGCTGTTGTAGTCTTACCTACTCCACCTTCACCGTTAATGATGTACGAAAGGTCTGTATAGTGTTCTGCTATTCTTGATTTCATTTTATCATCCTCCATTACTTAATTGTTACTGTTCTCTTAGATTCAAGTGTAGCTCCTGCAATGTGTTCTCCAGACTTAAGAGCATCCTTGATAGCAGTCTTGTTGATTGTTGGCTCAGAGTACTTAAGAAGGTCGTCTCTATAGCCCTTGTACTGATTGATGAAAGTCTTTTCATCGTAGACAAGAACTGATGGTGCGTTGTTCCTCAGAGAGATTCTTACCTTATCAGTTTCAATCTTAGTTTCATTGACAGTATCCATTGAGTTGATAAGATATGCCTTAAGGTGTTCTACCTTGTTCTCCATTGCCTTCTTTCTACTCTGGAGATTCTTGATGCTTTCACCAAGAGCCTTTGCTCCTGCTTCAAGTTCCTTGATATAAAGACTTACTGATTCAGCCTTTGTATCGAAGTCTCCCTTAAGTTCTGTGAGAGCTTCCAGAAGTTTGTTCTCCTGTTCTTCCATGTAGGCAACAGGGTCAATAGGATTTCCTTCAGAATCTACAGGTTCTCCATCCTCATTGACATTGATTTCGATTTCCCCAAACTTATCCAGAAGTTCAAGGTGTTCCTTTGCGATGTCGAATAATCTCATTTACATCTTCCTTTCAAATTTATTATGTTATTATTATATCACACTATTTAAAGTTTGTCAAGCATTTATTTCAGAAAAACTTCTTCTTTTTTTTCTGGAAGGAGCAACACCTTCTCCAACCATGCAGTTAGATAAATCCTCATGTGGTAATTCTACCTTTGGTGCAGGTTTCTGTTCCTGCTTCCGCTTGTTAAGGTTGTTAACAAGTATACTCTTGTAATATGCAAGCTCATTATAATCTGATACGAAACTCTTAGTCTCCATGTATCTCTTGATATAGTCTTTTTCTTCCTTAAGATAATCTCTGATATCAACAACATCATACTCAGATATAATCTGTCTCCACATTCTGTTCTTGAATGTATGATTGTTGTGACCGACTATCTCCTCGGACAAACTCCATGCTTCTGACTCAGCGTAAAGCCTGCTTATGTACCTATCATATTCTTCTTTGTTACAGCAGTACTTAGGTCTTACCTGTCCGTTCATGACGAAACTGAAAGCATCCTTCTTGTCTATCTCTTTCTTACAGAAAACACAAATCATAAAGTCCTCCTAATTAAGATTATGCAGAAGGGAAAATCCCCTCTGCAATAACCAATCATGAATTAAAGGTCAAGGTCTTCAAATGAGTCAAGGTCAAGACTGTCAAGTTCATCTCCGAGTTCATCGCTATCTTCTGTAGCCTTCTTACCTAAGATAGCACTCTTAGTGTAAGCAGTGTCGACTAAGATGCTGTAGCCCTTACCAAGCTTTGCAAATGAGAATCCCTGCTTTGACTCACCGTATGCAGTTCTTTCCTTCTTGATGTCTTCAAAGGTTGTAAGACCCCAGTTAATATTCTCCTTGTCTGCATCTGTAAGCATGTCCTCAGTGAATTCAATCTTCTCAGCACCATTAAGGATGTTAAGAACAACGCCCATTTCCTTAACTGCATTTGGATTTTCTTCATCTGGGTCTACGTCAAATCTCTTCTTCATTCCCTCGATGAAAGCATCACTCTTCTTAGGAACTTCAAACTGTACAGGGCAATACTTGTTAGGAAGTTTTTCACCTGTTGCTTTATCTTTGCCTGTGTAAACAACACTGTAACCTGTGATTGAAAGACCATCATTTGTTTCCTTAACAGCATCATTGAGGAATAAGAATTTTTCAGAAACTGTTGCAGTCTCTTCTGCAACAGACTGAGCCTTCTGGATTTTCTTCACTTCATATCTGGTGTTCCATTCATTCTTGCTCTCGTTGAAGTAAGCTGTTCTCTCACCAGTGATAACCCACTTACCTTCTTCAATGTGAGTATCCTTCTCGAAGAGATTACGAAGAGCTTCCGTGAAGTCTACATTGTCAAGGAATTCATATCTTCCCTTCTTTACCTTTTCATACTTTGCCTTTGCCTCTTCAAGAGTAGTTACCTTGAACTTAGCCTTGTCTTCGTCTGATGCTTCATCAAATCCCTTGACAAGCTTTTCAAGTCCGTATACATATCCAGAAGGGTATCTGTCGATGACGTACTTCTTATACTCCGGAACTTTTGCGAGGATTTCTGGGTCATCCTTCTGACTGATAGGAATGTCAAAAGTGTTTCCCTGCTTATCAATAAGATAAATCTTGTCCTTCTTATAAGTCTTACTATCCCAGTACTGAGACTGAAGAAAAACAAGATTGCCGTTTGCTTTAGCCATGAAGTTAAAGGTTACGAAGCTTCCTTTCTCAGACTCACAGGCTCTGACGTAAGCCTTGTCTTCCTTTGATTTAATTACCTTTCCTACTACTGTAAAATACATTATAGCATCTTTCCTTTCTAAAATGAATTGTTTTGATGTTATTATTATATCATAACGCTTGTGATTTGTCAAGCATTATTTTTTAATTTTATTTTGAGCTTTGCAAGCTCCAGACTTTCAGCTTCCAGTGTATGACAGAACTTTGAAAGAGTATCCAGTCTTGATATTACTGACTTGTGGATGTAGTCCATACAAGTTCTGCCGTCTGTAGTCTTCATCTTCTTACATACATTACGATGAATACAGTCTTCACAATAAACTTTCTTTTCCATAAAGAAACCCTCCTTACAGTCCGAGCTGTATCTTGATGCATCTATCAACATTCTGCATTGATGCATCTGATAAACGTCCTAAGCAATGCTTAAGAGCTGATTTCTGAACTGTCTGTACCTGTTCAAGAAGAACGATAGAGTCTGCATTGAGACCACCGTCTCCCTTTTTCACGAAGGCATGAATAGGGAAGTCCTTCTTATTTGTCTTCGTGCTGATAGGTGCGATATTCACGATAGGTGATTTATCATTGTTGATGTCATTACTAATAATAACTACAGGTCTGAAACCTCCCTGTACAGAACCCCCAATTGCAGGGAGTTCTGTTGTGTAAACTTCACCTCTTACCATCTTTCAACTGCCTCCTTTCCAAGGTTTAAAGCTAACCAAGCTTCTCTTACTTCTTCCTCAGCAACGTCTGTTGTGTAGTGCTTCTCTGTGATTCTCTGGTCACTGTGTCCGAGTGCCATTGCTGAAGCCGTCACATTTCTCTGTGTATATTCACCACAGCTCATGAAGTATGAGAATGTCTTACGAGCTGTATGTGATGAATAATGACCCATGATGTTCAGTTCCTTTGTTGCGTCGTTGTATCTTCTCTGGACGCTTCTGATTGAGATAGGAGCAACCTTTCTCTCTGAACCATCTTCATTATATCTTTCTGTTGATGTTACTGCGTCAACGATTTCTCCCTCTTTATCGTACTTCCATTCTACAAAGTATGATTTTCTGGAAGCGTCTGATGTGAAGAGATAATCGTCATCGCTTAATCCCTTCTTTTCGATTAACTTCTCTACCATTTCATATACTGTGTTGTTCAAGTAGAGGAGTCTTGTTTTACCAGTTTTCTGTTCAAGAATGTAAACCGCTTCTGGTCTGTTCTCTAAGTCGAAGTCGCAAACTCTCCAACCTACTGTGTCTCCTATTCTCATGCCAGTGTTTACTGCTAAGATGAAGAGTGCGCCAATTGAAGGAGCTTTCTTGAAGAGCCATGATGCTACATCGTTTACTTCCTGTCTTGTTGTCAGTGCATCCGTTCTGTGTTCGATAGGCTTCTCTACCTGCTTAACTGCAAGAACGCCTCTGTTATATTTGCTTGTCTTCTTTGCTCTTGTGCTAACTGAAATGTCAACCACGTTAGTTCTCATTGCCATTGCCATATGTAATTCCTCCTAATGTAATTTGTGTTTGTTTCCCTTTCGGTGATTTTATTATAACACATGTGATTCTACTTGTCAATACCTTTTTGAAAAAATTTTAAAAATATTTAGTCGCCCTTCAAGAGCGACCAAACAATCTTTGTTTATGCCATTGGTAACGCCCAGTCACAAGGCTCAATCTGTCCACCTTCACACTTAAGTTTATAAGACGGGAGATAGAATTCATCTTCCTTAACATCATTATCAACCTTCAAAAAATAACTATATCCACATCCACTACATGGATATTCTTTAATTCCTTTTGATTTTTCATGCTGTTGTATACAGATATCTCTGATTGTTCTTAATTCCTTAAGTGTTGTATTATCATCTACAATCATTTTCCCATTTCCTTATACTTCTTTTCCTTGTATTTGTTCTTCGGTTCTCTTCTGGTAGTAGGGTCAATAGTCCAAGTGTTTCTGAACTGATTGTAGTACTCCTTCTTTTCCTTCTTAGTCATCTTCTTAAGTTCTTTCATGATAATTCCCTCCATAAGTTAATATGTAACTCGTTGACAATTAAGCCCTGTTTGAAGACCTAATTGCCAACATATTATTAATTAGATATAATACGCACTGAACTGTGTAAGACCACCGCTTCTGGATATCTTAGCCTTAACATACTTTGTGTTTGTGCCGGAGATAATATTTGTACAGCCGAGTCTTTCAAGCGTATGATTCGGAACAATGCCATCGTATTCAATGATTACTACATTAGTTGACATAGAAGTAAGCTGTCTTACTCTATGAGATACACCTGCGGCAATATCCATATCTGTACGAATAATGTTCTGAACTTCTACATCTGGTGAAGTAATGACAATACTTGACAGTGCCACATAATCTCTCGTATTCACTACACCATCTTCATTAACGTCTGCCTCTGGATATGCAGGTTCATTACCACCACTACGAAGCACTGTTCTAAGAGCCTCTGCGTCTGCCTGTGTGATGTAGCCATCATCATTGATGTCACCTCTAAGGTCAGAAAAACCGTTTGACAGTGTTGAGTATGCACCTACTGGCATAACACCCACAACCACAGCCATTACCATAGCCATGACAATACCTAAAATCTTCTTCATTTTACATCTTTCCTTTCTGGATTAAAAATATTTTTTTATATAAACACAGCTTAAGCTGTGAATACATCTTCTCTTCTGAGAGAGCCATGACAGAGACCACAACGACAGCCTTTATAGTTTCTTGTGAACTTTGATTCACGACAGTATAAGTTCTCATAACCACATTTTTCACAGACAAGTTTTATCTTTATAGTCCTGTTCTTCGATAAAGCTTCTGCTCTATATTCTTCAGACATTCCCTTCTCTTTTGAGGATGACACTCTCTGAATGTTATATCCATATTTTCTGTTTATTTCATTCGCAAGAGATAACCAACGTCCAGTATGTCCACTATCCCAAGCACAGGCATGTAATATCTCATGGACAAGAGTGCTTGTAAGAGCATCATCATTTAAGCTCTTCGTTTCATCGAGCAGAGACTGGTTAATCTTGATAACATACTGAGTCTTTCCAAGCTTAAAGTTTCTTCTGAAACAACCTCCCCATGCTCTTGTTGCATTTGCACGAAGAGTTGTAACCCCAACAATAGGAGCATCTGGTTCAGCTCCAATTGATGTAACGATATCCATTGCCTTTTTGTAGTATGCTTTTAAATCTCTCATGATTTTATTCCTCCTGTATATAACTTATTTTTTGTAGCTCTTGGCTATGGTTTTATTATATCACAGTCAAGAGCTGTTGTCAAGTACTTTTTAAAATTTATTTTTTAACATCCTCCTGTAGTGTCACAATTGTATAGTTGGTCAATAAAATCTTTCTGTTCTTCCACCATCATTTCAGCAACCTCGTCGCTCACAGTACGAATTTCCTTATGCACCTTATAGAATTCTATTTTTAAATTTTCATAGGTTTTTAAAAATTTTTTATTCGTATCTGATTACAGCCTTAGATATGATTAATTCCAGAAGGCTTCCCATGTTAAACCCGTTCTTTTTAAGCTCCTCCATATCAGAATGATACCAGATATCATTTCTGATTTCATAAACATCCTTGAAGGACGTAGCCTTCCTTGCTCTCTGGAACATGCTGTTGTAGTGTTCTACCGAACCGCAGGTATATAAGTCCTTGTCATTACAGATTCTCCAGAGTTCATCTGTGAGAACCTTGTACTTGAACGTATCGAACTGGTCAAACACTTTATCAATTGCTGTCTGTATTTCCATTACTGAACCCCTCTCTGAGTCTTACATATTTCCATAAACTTCTCCGAACAATGTTTCTCTACCTGTTTTAAATAAGTTTCATAACTATTCAATATGTATGGTAACTCAGATACTGGTACGCTATCAAGAACCACCGTACAAAATGCAATAGAATCTGTTAAATCTGGACGACCCTCTACTTTAATCTGAATTGATGTTGTTATATTAAGCATTTCATTTTCTCCATTAAACTGAGTATGTAAACCGAGATATTACATCTCGGCTTTGTCAATGTACTTCTTAACATCTGCCTTACGGACTCTCTGGAAAGAGCCGTACTTGTACTTGCCGTCCTTGCTGATGCGGTTGTAAGCGAAGTGACTGTCAGTATATCTCTTGACAACATGAGTTACGCCTCTGTTATCTCTGGTCACAAACACCTGCACCTTAGTATCCTTAAGTATCTGGACTACGAGTTTAGCCACACTCTTGTCTGTACCGCAGTACATTGTAGAGAGCCTGCTTTTGCGGTCTGGAGCTTTGCTCTCCTTTGGATATGTAGTCTTTGCTACCACCGTATAGTGACCGCCTATTGTCTTGATTGTAATTGCTTTCATAATAATTCCTCCTTATGATTAATGATATTCTTTACCGATGTTTATATTATATCATAGAGATAGTTGTTTGTCAATAGAATTTTAAAAATTATTTCTTAACCTTCCTTACCTTAACAGGCTTAGAATCTCTGGCTTTCTTTAAAGCAGATATTAATTCCTCTTATTATATCCTCCTTCTTTCAATACCAATAGCTTCTAAGTATCTGTCATCGAGTATATATCTGATAACATCTTCACGACTTGTGAACATCAGACAATACTGATATTTGTTTTCGCTTTTTACTTTTACCTCTTTGAGTATAACATCGTCTGCGGTTAGAGCATCTGTTGGCACGCACCAACCTCTTAGAAACCAACGACTCATTTTCCCATTTTCATCCTTGTATTTAAAATCAGATTCAATGTAGTAGTGACTCTGATTTCTTGGACTCTTCTGCTGAATCTCTCGTATAAAATCGAAAAGCTTTTCTTTGTCAAACTTAATGATAGCCATAATAAATCCTCCTTATGTAAGGCTCTGGGATTAACCCAGAACCTTTGCTCTTGTGATGATAGTCTGCTTTACTCCGTTCTTATCTGTTCTGATGTAAGTCCTTGTGATTTCGTCTTCAAACTTTTCAAAATTGTTCATATGTAATTCCTCCATGTATTAATGTAATGTGACCTCTGGTCTATGTTCTTATTATAGCACAAACCAGAGGACTTGTCAACAGTTTTTAAAAATTTTTTTAATTATTTTCCCTTGGCTGTAGTTCCACCTGTGAGACCCAGAATTATCGTAACGATAATCGCCCACAGAGATGCTTGTCTCCACGTCCAAGCTGTGATTACACCTAACTTAGTCAAAGTCCACATACCCATAGCTGTAAGCAGTACGGATGCCCGTAGTCAATAGCAATAACGATAACGATAATGCCAATAATTATAAGAATCTTTTCATAATCTTATCCTCTCTTTCTTTTAATACAAATAATCAATATCATCCTGTAAAGACTTTATCTTCTTATCTTTGGAACGAATCTCTTCTTCGAGTTCTTTGATTCTCTCTATCAATGAAGCGTTCTCTTTCCTCAGCTTTTTGATTAGTTCTTTAGTTGTAATATCCATAACTATCCCTCCTTATTCTTCAAGAGAATGAAACATATTCATCAGAGTATGTCTTATCTGTAATCTCAAAGTCAGCAAGTACGTGCTCTAAGAAACTTTCTGTGTCAACAACAACCTTCGGGTCATCAAAATCACATGAAGATGAATAAGTGTACTTACGTCTCACACTTACTGTCTTCTGCTTTGTTAATGGAACAAAAGCTATTCCATAAAAATGAAGAAAACGTCCATGTTCTGACATATATATTGATAATATTCCTTCATCTCCCTCTTTAATTGCATCATAACAATGAGCCTTCTTAGTCTTTACAATCGTTGCATCATCATGGTAACAACAACCATACCCCCGTAGTGATACCATGGTCTAAGAAAAATCCTTTTATTGCTTTATATTCAGTGCTTGCTGTACCCTTCCATAAGCCTCTTGTAACAAGCAGAGAATCTTCCAGAAATGATAATAACTTCATCGTCTACTTTTGCTGTATAGCAATGGTCACTCTTCGTGTGTCCTCCGTTATTGATATGCAAAGTAAAGGCTCTGCCCTTTGCATCGAATCCTCCGAGAAAGTCCTTGTCGATATATTCAAAAGAAATGTTGTCTCTCTTGCACTCCTCATTGAATTCATCTGGACTCATTTCTCCCTTAAATACAAGGTTCAGCTTCCCTTCCATATCAGATAAGTATTCCTTAAGGGCTTGTTCTGCTTCCTTCTGTTCCTTAATACTGAGTAGTGAGTCAAGCCTCCTCTGATTCTCTTCCAGTCTCAGCTTACTTGTCTTAATCCTCTTAAGATTTGTAGTCCAATTAGTGTACGCAATATACTGATGTCTGGTCATATCAGTGTCTCTGTGTACCTTGAATTCATCCTCAGTCCATAAGCATCCAAGGTCAATGCACTTCTGTCTCTTCGACTTATCGAATCTCTCATACATCTTAACGCTTCTCTCTGCAATTCCTACCTGCTTATACGCATTGTGAAGCATCGACTCATAAGTGTGAGCCATGTCATGCCTCCTTCCTTAAAGGACAGTGTACACTGTACACAACGATGATATCTGTTAGAGCACAGTGACTTCCAACTGGGATATCGTCTGTATCCTCCTTACCATGATTTGTTTCTCCTAATTACTTGTATGATACCTTGATTTCCACGTCAACTGGAATAACTTCTGTGTCCTTAGCGAATGAATCGA
>MWBK01000202.1 GCA_002069025.1 Bacteroidetes bacterium ADurb.Bin302
TTGGGTCACCGCAATTATACATCACATTCATGTTGGCTTTTCCAATTTGTGTGTTGGTAAATAGCTCTTTTATGCGAAGTGATTGATTGCGCATTGTTATCTTGCCCTTAAAATCTTCTAATCGCATTTTTCCGAACTTAACAGTATCAATCTTTGCTTTAAATTTAAGGTCAATATTGTTTGGAAGTACAATTAAGCCTGCTGTAGCAGTTGAATCTATCGTTGAATTATCATCCAAGTCGTCGCTTTCATTCAAAGCATTTAGATTTACGTTTACTGATTTTGCCTTCTCATCAGTATTTTGTTTAGTTTCTTGTACTTGATTGCTGGCATAAAATGCTGACAATAGCTGATTTACGTCAACTCTTTTTGATTTTAGACTTAAATCGGCTTTAAGCGTTTTACCACGAAGCAAGTAACGTCTCATATTTTCCAATTGTCCCGTTAATGTTACTGCAGAACGTCCCATTCTTAGGCGTAAATTATCCAGATGCAATGTATCATCAGTAAAATCAACATCAACTCTGTTTATTGATGTTCTCAAAGGAAAATCAGGACTTTTAATCCTAAAGCGTTTTATGTATATATCACCATTATTAGAAAATTTCTTCATGTATAATTCAGCAGGCTCTTTTGTTTTTGATATGGTATCGAACAATGCTGACAAGGCTTTCATATCAATAACTTTCTGCTCAAAATCAGGAATATCAACTCTGGTACCATCTGCAAGTTTTTTACGTTTACGAAAACGTGGTGTTGCCGATAATTTAATACGAGTTGAGTCAAGTAACACACCTAATTTCGGAGTTGATCCCAACACAGAATCCAAACTTAATTTTATAGATAAGTTTGGTATAAAGCCATGATTCAAATCTTTTTGTACATTTACCGATAGGCGTGCACGTTTTGCAGTTAATTGTATAGTATCAAATACACTAGCTTGCAAACCTCTTAGAGATACTGATGTTCTTAAACGAGGTGGTTTCCCATCTTCAATATCATCAGCTAAGAAACTAAAACTAAAACGATTAGCACTTGCAGAAATCCCTTTGTTGTATTTCAAATCCATCTTTCTGAATGAAATACGTGTGTTTACTAATGAGGTATCAATCGTTCCTCTTCTTCTGCTTGCTACTCCTGTGTTGGTATTTATTCTGGCTCTTAATGAATCTACATATAAGTCAATGCCGCTTTGTGGTAAAACCACTTCAACTCCATCTCCGGTAATGGAGCTTTTTGAAAATATATTATATAGATTTTTATTCTTCAAATCCTCCAAAAGGAAATAAGTGTTAACATCTGCATCGATATTTCCTTTCATTTCAGAGTTTTCTTCAATTTTGTATAAATTGTTGATTGTGTGTAAATTAAGATGAGCAAGTAGGCTTATATCAACATACTCTTTGCCTTTTTTGTAACATGCACGACCTTTCGTTTTTAAGTTTGAATCGCCACTTTTAAAATGCAGTTCTTTAATATCGACAAAGCTTGAGTCTTTTCGCCTATCGTTATAATTAGCTTTTATATCGAAGCCTAAATCATCAACACTTTGTTTAAATCCGTCAAACTTACCATGTAGCTTGTCTAATTTAACATGTGCGGCAATAACAGGGTAGTGCTTACCTTTCATATAACCTTTGGAACTTGCTTCAATGCCCAGTGCACCATCAAAATTAAATCCTTTCAGATATTTCTTGAATGGTTTCGGAGTTAAAGCCAATAGTTTTTTTAGATATGGAGACGCAAATTTTAATTTTAAGTCAGTGTAATACGAACTATCGGCATCCTCAATTCCCAAGTAACCTGCAAGGGCTAAGTGATTTTTATCTATATTTACTAATAAGTCATTGATATTGAAGTGCTTAAATTTAGGATCGCAATTAGCTCTGAGCTCAAGATCAAATTTTTGATTTTTTATAGCCAATAAAGAATCATCAATACATACCTTGTCAGCATTTATTTTTGTATCTACAATTACAATACTTTTTGTTTGACTTGCAGTTGCATCTACTTTGAATGGTGCAAATTCAGCCTTTCTGTTGATGCTATTGTCCTTGTATATTATTGAATCGATGCTCATTGCAAGTTGTGCTGCTAAAGAGTCAGGAGTGTATGTTCCTTCAGGCACTTGCAATGATAATCCTAATACCTGAGCATCAAGCTTTTGTGTTCCGTCCTTGTATATTATTGAGTTGATGCTCATTGCAAGTTGTGCTGCTAAAGAGTCAGGAGTATATACTCCCTCAGGTACTTGCAGCGATAATCCTGACACTTGAATATCAAGCTTTTGTGTTTCATCCTTGTATTTAAGATTAGCTTTGTTTATCTCAATTTTTGTGAAATAAATGTCAGGAAGTGTTGATGAACTTGTATCGGGTTCAGATGGGGGTAAAACATCCCAATTGTTTTTATCCTCAATACTATGCCCGTAAACGCATGGCTCGTCAAGTATGCAACGATTTACTTGTATTTTGCCCTCGCTCAAAAAGGCACCGGCACTGGCAGATAAGTCTAAGTGTTTGATCTGTAGTAAAGTATCCTTAGGCTCAAATACATCAGATATAAGGATTACATCAGATAATTGTATTTCGATGTTAGGCCATGTGGCAAAAATGCTATAGTCAATTTTTTTGATACTTGCTTCTGCTTGCATATAATCAGGTAGCATGCCAAGCAATTTGTTGCTAACAGATTCAGTTAGAGCGATGCGAAGAGCAACTATCGGCAACGCCAGCAAAAATGCAATAACAAGAACAGGTATGCAAATACTTAAGATTATTTTTTTTCTTTTAGATGCCATTATGCCTCAACTAATTTAAATAATTTATCATTTCTATGTACAGGTAATGATGTTTTGATTGAAAACACATCGGCTTTTACCACTGCTTGTACCGGACTGTCATCCATACGTAACTCATCTATAGTTGCAATATATGCACCGGTTGTTTCTCCCGTAATAAGAATCTCATCACCAAGCTTCAAATCTTGAGTTTCCATTAAGCATTCTGCAACATTTATCTTTTTAAAATAGTTAGTAATTTTACCTATGTAAACCTTACGTTTTGTAGCTTGTGAGCCGTAATTTGAACTCCATTCGCCCAAACGTTGTCCCAAATAATATCCATTCCAAAATCCACGATTAAAAACAGTAGCAAGTTGCTTATCCCACTCAACAATCTTATCTTCAGTAAAGGTCCCATTAACATAGCTGCTTATGGCATCCTTATAGCAAGATACTACTGTCTTTACATATTCTGCTCCACGTGCGCGCCCCTCAATTTTAAATACTTGTACGCCTGCATCCATCATTTTATTTATAAAATGTATCGTTTTCAAGTCTTTGGGCGACATTATATATTTGTTGTTAATATCAAGTTCCGATCCTGTTTCTTTATCTGTAACCGTATATCCGCGTCTACAAATTTGCATACATTCACCTCTGTTTGCAGATCTATCATATTCGTGCAAACTCAAGTAGCATTTTCCTGATACAGCCATGCATAATGCACCATGGCAAAACATTTCTATTTTTATTAGTTTTCCATGTCTGCCCACTATATTTTCACGCACAATAGCCTCGTGTATGGCTTTTACCTGATCTAGATTAAGTTCGCGTGCAAGTACCACTACGTCAGCAAATTGCGCATAAAAACGAAGGGCTTCTATATTCGAAATATTCAGTTGGGTAGATAGGTGTACTTCAACATCTATTTGACATGCATATTGCATAGCGGCAATATCAGATGCAATTATGGCAGAAATGCCTGATGCCTTTGCAATGTCAATTATTTCATGCATCAAATCTAAGTCGGCATCATATAAAATGGTATTTACAGTCAGGTATGTTTTTACTCCTTTTTCCTTGCACCTTCTAACAATTTCTTTTAAATCTTCTGTAGTAAAATTGTTTGATGAGTGACTGCGCATATTTAGATGCTCAATACCAAAATACACCGAGTCCGATCCTGCATTTAATGCTGCTGCAAGGCTTTCCCAAGAACCTACCGGTGCCATTATTTCATAATCCGAAATCTGCATTATTTATCAAATACTCCTTCTTTACGCAATTTGTCAAACGATTCAAGTATAGCAATTTTGCCTTCTTCAGTTAGGTGAAATACCGAAATATTGTATATAGACATAAAAAATTGTTCTTTGGTGATTCTATTTGGACTATCGTTAAACATACGCGAAAATCCATACCAATTGGCAACAAACACCCACATATCTTTGGTTAGTAAGTCATAATCATGATCTTTACTTGGTAGATACATGTAATTTTGTTCGGCAAGATGTATAAATCCTAAACGCATCTTATCCATTCGGTCTATAAAAAACTCCTCTTTAAAGTGGTTATATCGTGAAAATACATTGAAGAATAAATAGAAATTAGAAAATAAAAATGTGTATTTAATTTGTAAGTCATAGATTCTGCTAATGTACTGTGCAATTTCATGAATGTTTGTCGGAAAATATAAATACAGTTCCTTTACATCTTTTACGCAGTAGTCTGTAAATATGACATCCATTAAATTGTCCCACTTATGAAAGTAATAAGTGATGTTACCCAAACTTATATGAAGTGCGTCTGCAACATTCCTGAATGTTACATTTTGCAAACCTTTTTTATTGAGTAAATCAATTGTGGTTTGCAATATGTTTTCTTTTGTTGAAATGTGCTTTTTATTCATGCCACAAACATACACAAAAAATGTGAATTTAGTAGTTCTTTTTTTATCTTTGCAACAAAATATTAAGTCAATGCGGATAGCACAAATCGAGTTCCCTTCTTATCCATTATTCTTAGCCCCAATGGAAGATGTTACCAATCCTAATTTTCGCTTATTGTGTAAGCGATATGGTGCAGATATGGTTTATACGGAATTTATTTCGGCTGATGCACTTATTAGAAATGTGCCTCGCACTGAGCAAAAATTAACTGTAGCTGATGCCGAACGTCCTGTTGTAATTCAACTATACGGGAAAGACCCTGAGGCAATGGCTGATGCTGCAAAACGTGCCGAAGAAGCAAATCCTGATATTATAGATATTAATTTCGGATGTCCGGTAAAAAAGGTTGCCGGCAAAGGTGCAGGTGCAGGTTTGCTCAAAGACATACCGCGTATGCTCGAAATAACTCGTGCTGTAGTTGCTTCCGTAAAGACTCCTGTTACAGTAAAGACTCGTTTAGGTTGGGACGATAATAATAAAATCATTGTAGATTTAGCAGAGAGTTTGCAAGATTGCGGAATCGCTGCATTAGCTATTCATGGTCGAACGAGAGCTCAAATGTATCGTGGTGATGC
>MWBK01000203.1 GCA_002069025.1 Bacteroidetes bacterium ADurb.Bin302
CCCGTTTTAACAACATTCTCGCTAATAATAGAAAATATCAGATTATTTGTTGTTGTTCCTAACTGAAGGCCTGCTTCTGTAAATTTAGACATCTTTATTTCTTGTGTATGCCATTTATTATCTGAAGTAGGGGTAAATTGAACTGAAAACTCACCATTTACTCCTCCCATTTTTACAAATAATGGGCCATTATAATCTGTTTTATAAGCAAAATGTAAACTGTAACTTGCTAAGTCTCCAAAATAGTATGTATCGCTAGTATTCAATACTCCAAATCCGAACCAACCTCCAACTACTGCGTTAACAGTGTATGCAAGAGCATTTTCTCCTTCGTATTCATCTGCTACGGTTTGACTTACTGTACCATCCCATTCGGCAAAACTATTGTTGCGTAAATCCAAATAAGAATCCATGTCTGATACACCATCACGAAGTATAACCCAATAATCGTAGGTGTCGTGATATGGTTGTTCTAATTTCCAATGTGAACATTTTTGATTATTATTATCCCATGTTTTTAGTTCTGTATCTGCAGTACTGCTATTGTCAGGAACTTCAATAACCTTACCACAATGACGTGCCACAAGCTGATAATAACCATCTCCTGCGTCAACTAAAATATATTGCTGACATTTAGAATTGTTTGACGTCCAAATCTGTACAGCTGCACGATTTTCGGCAGATGCATTGTTGATGTCAAGAACCATTTTGCTGGTATTTGCATAAATGGTATAAATACCTTTTCCAAGCTCTTCTAATTTAAATTGTTGGAATTGTTCAGCTTTTTCGTCATTGTATTGCACAATTTTAGTTCCGGCATTAAGACTATTAGCCTTCAAGTCCCAATACAAATTACTATTACGTCCTTTAATTTTGTATGTACCTGCTTTTCCTGAAACGCCTTCTGCTTCAATCTTCAGAGATGAGGTTTTGTCATTGAAATCACCACCTACATAATTTGTATTTGATGTTATTATTTTGCTTGTACCTCCGAAATTATCGTCAGCGTAAAGAGTTATTTTAAATCCGGGTAACACTTTTACAGAGGTTAAAGTATTATCAATGAAGCCATAAGCACTCAGTTCTGCTTTAGTATATGTGCCTTCAGGCAATTGAACATTTGTACTTGCATAATTAATATCATCATATATAGTTGCGACAGGGTTACCTTCAGGAGTGAGTCGTTTAAATTGCCAAAACGAACAAGTTTGTTTATTGTTTTCATACAATTTTATCCATTCTCCGGCATTTTTACTAAAATCAGGTACTTCAATTACCTTTCCACAATGTCTGGCAACTAATTGATAATATCCATCTCCTGCATCTACAACAATAAATTGTTGATTTGGTGTATTGTTATTATCGTAAATTAAAATCTCGGTACGATTATCAACTTTTCCCCAAGACACATCCATTGCGCGAGTTTGGGCTGATGCCGGTGATATTGTATAAACGCCATTACCTGATTCAGTAAATCTCCATTGTTGATAAAACTCTGTACCTTCGTCTGTGAATTGTACTACGTGTGTGTTGTTTTCAGAACTATTGCCGTCTAAGTCAAGGTATTGTCCATTATGACCTTTTATCTTATAGATGCCTGAGAAACCGCTTACGCCTTTAGGTTCTATTTTTATAGATGATATTTTATCGTTCCAATCATCGCCTACATAGCTAACATTACTTGTATGTGTTTTTGAACTGCCTCCAAAATTATCATCAACATAAACTGTAACTTTATAACCGGGTAATACTTTTAATGATGATACCCAATTGTCTTCGAGACAATATGCTCCCATTTGAGACTTAGTAAATGAACCTTCGGGTAATCCTACTGCATCTCCTCCATAATTTATATCTTTATAGAAAGTTACAACTGCGCGATCTGTTTTTGTGCAAGTTGTTTCTTCACCGCCACCTCCGTTACAATTAAATGTCGCGTATGTTCCGTGGTTTACGATATTAGTTAAAGGGCTTGTAGCTGCGCCGCTCCAACCATAAGGCTGGTAACTATTTCTTCCTCCATTAGGCCACATTGAAGATTCGTTAAGTGGTGTGTCTCCATTGTTTGTATGAGGATTACTGCATTCTACAAGGTCGTAGCATGGATGTCCGGATTTGTTGTTTGGACTATTCCAATTATCCCATAATATTTTGCCTGTAAAGTAGCTGTCGTAGTTAGTTCCTCCTGTTTCAAAGCTTATATAACGATTAGAAGATCTGTCAACGTGCCATATAAGCATACCGCTGCCCGGTAAACTAGAATCAAAGCCGGTACGCTCACGATACTCAAGTACATAAAATTCGTCATTAGTATCTGTATTGATTTTATATCCAGGGGTGTTGCTGCTATTTTGAATTTTATTCAATGTAATTGCACCATTCGGACATTTAGGAATTGTGCACCAACCTAATTGTTGACGTTCAATTGCTCCATAGAGTGGTGGAGTACGGCTATCGTTGTTATAGCAGCCACCTGCCATTACACTCCATGAGCCGGGTGTGTGTCCATTACCATTAGTGTTGCCATCTGTATCATAAAAGTCAGGTAAGCCTATAACATGTCCAAACTCGTGTGTGAATGTACCTATATTAACCTGTTCGGTACCGCTTGCCCATTTTAATTCGGAAGAACATCCGTAACCGCTAATTTGTTTGCCGTCTAAATAAAGACCTTTATGTCCAATACCTGATGCATGCGACCAGATACATTCTTCCGGACCGCCTTGTGCTTGATCATATCCTGCAAAAATGCAATATACATTATCAACAATACCATCTCCATCTGTATCGTAATCTGCAAAATTTGCACCTAAACCATCTGCACGTTGGCATGCTTCATAAACCATGCTGCCCACATCACCGCCATCAGAACCATAGAATGCTCTATTTTGCGATACTGTAACAGGTCCCCATACATCAAATGTAGGCTGAAATTTATTCCATGAAGATGCTTTTAAATAATCTGCAGTACTGCCGGTCGAACCATTTGCACTATAGCCATTTTGGTTCAACATATTCCAGAAATTGCTTTGTCCGTGAGTAAAACGAACATTAGCAAATTGTACAAGTATTATACAAAATTTACGTTGACCACTATGTGCGGCAGCATATTGTGCATTTTCATCTGCACTCCTTGTTTTTGATACATTAGTTGCAGAGCCACTTACATTTAATACAGGACCGCGTTTTTCAATGAAGTCTTGTCTGCCTGCTTTAATTTTACGTTCAGCGGCCTTTATTTGTTTTTGGGTAAGTCCCGGTGATAATTTTTTTCTATATGAGTTTTCTTCAGCTGTACGTTTTGATTTATTATGTACGCGTACGTTAGAAGGTACAAAACTATCTTTGTCAGCGTTTTGATTGGCATATACAATATAACCTTCGCTATCTTCCGTTACAACAAAACCATCTTCTGTTGTTTTGTACGAAAAATATTCGTCTCCGTGTACTTTAACTTGAATTTTTTCTCCATTCGGCTGAACATTTTCAACGCTTGTTGGTATAGCCGGAGCTGCATTTAGAATTGAAAGAGTAAAAGGTACTCCTAGTAATGCAGTTAACAATACAGATTTAACTGTGTTTGTTTTTTTCATGATATTTTGATTTAATTGGTTATTGCAATTCTACGAAGGCAAAGGTATCCCAATTTTAAACATTATATTCACCTGTAAATCAGTCTAAAACACTTTAGTGGTCAACAATCGTTTAAAAAAAAGCAAAAACACAATTAACATGCTGATTATTAGTTAATTGTGTTCTGTAGATGTATTATTGAGCAACTCAATAATATAGGGCTGAAAATCTATGGATTTTATCTGATTCTGAAAAGGTTCACAGAGTTGAGCTAGCTACTAATATGCCAAATTCATCTTTCCAAACAGATCTGTATTCTATGTTTTGTGATTTGGACATATTCATTCAATATTTTAAAATTATCAAAGGTACTCAATCCTCTGTAAATCCTTCTTTTTTCAGTTTTTCCAAATTTAGATAAAAAGCGTGTTTCATGCGATCGGTAAACGATTTTCGGCCTTGAAGAACGTCATTCATGGTATTCCATTTCCAATCTTCGAGTATGCGGCGGCGTTTGTCCCATGCAACCATTTTTTCGACCAATTCCAGCGTTATGTTATTTGAGGGTGTGTTGGCAGTTGTCTGTTGTTTATCCATCGTTTCCGTTTGTTCTTTTGCTGCCAATTCATCGGCTTCTTCTAAAAGTTCAATATTATGTTCGCACACAATATCGAAAATATCCATTGCACGGCGACGGTCGCTATCTTTCAGCGGACGTTTGTTTTTAATTTTATAGGCTATATTACTGGCTTCTGAAATGTAATTGATACTCAATAAATTGGTATCACGTCCCCACTGTTCAATTTTTTTCCAGAGTAAAAATGGAATGGAACGGATAATGTCTTCTTCGTGCTTTGCTGTATCTTCAGTATCGTCAGTTTCGCCCACAAAATTACGTTTAGGCGGATTATTTTCGTCTATTAAATCGGTTTTTATATCGTTGATATTGAAATTCCACGAATGGTTTTTTACTCTCTCCCAGCAATCCTCTTTCTTTGCTTGTTCAATGTAATGCTGACCGGCATATTCGTCCAGAATAAACTGATTGACCTGTTTCATCAAATCATAGATAAAATCGGAAAGTTGCTGCGAAATTTGCTGATTTTTCCAGATTTTGTATAGGTCTAATTTATTTTCAGTTATGATGTTGAGCAGCGAAATAGTATATGGCACGACAACTTGTTTCATCTCACCGATATTGTTGCCGCTAACTTTTGTGCCGTAGCGTTTATCGGCAGCCTTAAAAAGGATTGCCTTGGCAATGGAGTCTTCAAAAAAAACGTTATTTATTTTTTTGATATTGTCAGGCAAATTGTTGTTGATAAATCGGGCATAGTTTTTTTCGTTGCCTCGCACGACAACATTAGGGCTTATAACCAATTTTTTGCCGTCAAATATTTCCTGATAAGCATTGATATATTTTGCCAATTCAACCTTTGTAAACATTTGATTTTTGGGATATTTCAAATCAAAGTTTTTTTGGCGCGATTTAGTAAATCCCTCTTTCTGTCGCAGGTTTTTGTACTGTCCTCTTGCTCGCTCGAAAAACCAGAATGTCTGCATATTGTTGTGAGCCGTAACGGGCGTAAGAATGTAGCGCGACAGTTTTTCAAAGGCAACAAGATTGGGATTGTTCGCCGTAAAATCAGCATCATTAACCTTATTTTGTGTGTTGGCATAGAGCGATATGCGGGAAACAATTTCGCTGAAATCGTCCTTGCTTTTGATTACAGAAAACTTAACTTGAACAAATATTTTTGAAACATCGGCTTTCTCCTTATTTGCCGTGTGATAAATGGAAGCCGTAGTTTGACCGCCGTTCACAATTTGCAGGTTGCTTATTTTGTGTATGAAACGTCCCGTTTCGTCTAATTCGATATGGTCAGCAGTAGCAGCAATACCATTATTGAATGCCAGAAACATTTGCGGCTCGTTCTTAATGGTATCGCG